>CAYFJU010000078.1:0-13733 GCA_964343505.1 uncultured bacterium | reverse complement strand
CTTAATTCATTAAATCTCTATGAACAACCATTATCAACGTACAAGGGGAGAATTAAAGTGGGGGTCAATTGAATTGGGAGAATTAATCAATAACTCAATCTCCCTTAAATTCGGCTTTTCTTTTTTCAAGGAATGCACCCATACCTTCTTTTTGGTCGTTGGTGAAATAATTCAGGGCGACTGTATTAATTGAAAAATCAATGGCAGCTTCAATATCGGTTGTCATCCATTGGTGAATTATTTCTTTCTGTGTCATTAGCGCCATGGAACTGCGGGTTTCTAAACGGGATATCCATTTTTCAACTTCTGTTTCCAAATCATCCGGCGTGCAAACTTCATTGATTAGACCACGGTTTAGCGCTTTTTTTGCATCCCAGAATAATCCCGTATAGCAAAGTTCCTTGGCATTCATTATACCCACGGCCTGGGGCAAAACAGCCGCTTCGACAATGGCCGGAATACCTACATTTATATTAGGCAATCCAAATTGGGAGCGGTCCGTGGCAATAATCAAATCGCAGGAAACAGCCAATTCCAAACCGGCGCCGAGACAGTAGCCATCCACTTCCACCAGAATCACTTTTTTCAATGTTCGGCAAAGGTAAAATACTTCATGGAGCCGTTTACCGATATCCCGGTTATCCATGGGGGAACCGCCTTTTGAATAGGCAACATCAATGCCGCTACAAAATGCTTTTTTTTCCGCTGATTTCAACAAAATAATTCGAATGTCATCATTATTATTGCACTCTTTCAAGACATATTCCAATTCATCCAACACCTGTCCGTCAATGGCATTTAGCACTTCAGGACGATTTAAGGTGATGATACCTCGAAGACCTTTTTGTTCGAATAATATTTTTTCCAGATTCATAATTATTTTCCTTTAAAGTCCGGTTGTCGTTTTTCCGTGAACGCCTTTGGTCCTTCCTTTGCATCTTCTGATTGGCGGACCGGTTCAGCCAATGATTGCTCCAACATTAAGCCTTCTTCCAGTGGGATGCTCATGCCGCGAATGATGGATTCCTTTGCTGCTCGAACAGCAAGGGGGCCGTTTTTACAAATTTTTCCCGCAACTTTAAAAGCTGCCGCAAGTGATTCTCCCTTAGGTACAACTTCTTTAAGGATGCCGGCTGCCAGTGCTTCTTCTGCTGAAATTCTTTCTGCAGATAAAATCATTTCTAATGCTTTTCCGGGACCCACCAAACGCGGCAGCCGTTGGGTGCCTCCGGCACCGGGGATGATGCCCCATTTTACTTCTGTGAGTCCAAATGTGGCTTGGGGTTCTGCAATGCGAATATCGCAGGCCAGGGCAATTTCAAGCCCGCCTGCCAAACAATGGCCATTAATAGCTGCAATGATGGGTTTCCAAATGGTAAGATTTCTGGTAATTCCACCAATGCCCGGCTCAACCTTACTTTTTGCCAGACGTTCTTCCGATGAAAGGGAAGCATAATATGCGCCCATCTTTTTTAAATCACCGCCCACACAAAAGGCGTCTTCTCCCGATCCTGTTAGAATAGCCACCCAACTATTAGAGTCATCCCGGAATTCAATAAAACAATCAGCCAATTCCCGGCTTGTTTCAATATCCAGGGCATTTTTGACTTCCGGCCGGTCAATTGTCAGAATCGTTACGTGACCTTTCTGTGTTTTAATGATCCCCATGTTAGATTGCCACCCGCCATTCGGATTTATCATTATTTTGTGTATAGGTATATTCCGGACAATAATGAATTTTGATCAATTTATGGTAAAGATTTTCTTTCCGGTAATTAAAACGAAACTCCATTTCTTTCATATACAGGAAAAAGTTATCTCGACTAATGCCGTGATATTTAAGTAACCGTTCCTTCGCAAAAGACCAAAAGCCTTCAAGGTGACTTGCATTATGACGACGATTCCCTCCCTTGACTTTGTGGCAATCACCTAAATGGTTACTAAAACATTTTAGCGATTTAAAGGATTTGAACTTATCTGCCGATAATAAATAACCTTTATCACCAATTTTTTTAATTTCTTCAATTAACTCATCCGCATCTATATTGTCGGCCACAGCCGTAAAAATAATGCCGGATTTTTCACAGAGCGCAAGAACTTTATTAAGGTTTTTCTCACTGGCAGTTTTCCCCTGTATAACGGTGCCACCGAAGTGGGAATAGTCAGATCGACTAATATGGGTATTAAATACAAATTGATTTACCAGGTATAGATTTATTTCATTTCGATAGCCCATATATTTTGTCCGGACATTTTTATAACTCAATCCCAAATCTTTTGCTGCTTTATTTGCCGGAATTTCCAAACTGAAATAGTGGAGCACTTTCATATCAATTTTCAATTTACCGGGACTGTATTTCAATCCGCATGTTCCACACTTATGCCGTTTATCTGATAGCAGATACAATTTCTCTGAACCGCATATTGGACATTCCTGCCCAAAAACAGCATTTTCAATTTTATCAAGAATATTCATAGCTGTAAGTCCGGATTTTACCTAATTACCTTGTATTTTATGGAAAATACAACCATTTCATCAAGACAAATCTAATTAGTCATAAAAATAAAACCTAATTAAATATAACATTTCTAACACTGTTTTATGAGCAAGTAAATAACCTGTATATTACCCATTATTAGCATTTATATGATATATGAACTATCTACATTTAGGATAGCTTAAAATACATAATATCCAAAATTGAGCCTGTTCTTTCTTTTGCCCAAACGGCTTCAACAGTCAACCCAGCTTTTAAATCATCCTCCGAATATTTATCTAATTTATGAACAAATTGAGTGTCAGCGCCATCAAGTTTTACGATGGCTGTCAAGGGTTCTCCACTCTTCCAATCACCGGTCCAATTAACCAACTTTCCAGAATTGGAAACGGGTGTCCACCCACCTTCAGTTTCACCGCACTTACGGCAAGTTGAATGGGGAGGCACTGCTACAAGTCCACAATTATCACATTTTAATCCATAGATTTGTTTTTCATCCCGTAATAATTGGAAAAATTTTGTGGCTGTTTTTCCCACGGCAAATTTGAATGGCAATGTTACGCAGGCAGTTATGGTCGTTTTACCCATTCGTTTTTGAATCCCCTTTTTTCCCTAACCATTTGAAGTGCAAAATATCACCCACATTCCCCACAATTTCTTCCTTAAATACAATTTTTACTCTGTCTCCAATTTGCACTTGGGTTGGGTCCTCTGTCTCCACAAAATGATTCAGTGTCGTATCTGCTCCGTCAAGACGTATCAGCCCCAGAACAAATGGTGTTTTTCGGGGTTCCCCGGTGACTGAATTTAGGATTTTATAATTGCAGATTGTTTTGGCCATAATCGTGCCTTTATGTCCTATGGGCACCCATTCTTTCATTTCCGCAAAACAATCTCCGCATACCGGTCTTGGGGGTAAGTAAACCCGTCGGCATTTTTTGCAGCGCATACCATAAAGTATTTTTTCATTTTTTAATTTATGGAAAAATTCCGTCATGATTGGTCCCGGTACCACCTCCCAGGACAATGCCATGGTAATTTCGGAATATAAAAAATTGTTTGTATTTTTCTTCGTAGATGAGCTCACGGTTTATCCCCCGATAAAATCAATATATCACTCCAGGTATAGACGCCATAACCTGTAACCAAAGCTGTATTTACACCATCCACTTGATGTCTACCGGCTTTGCCATGAACTTGCTTTGCCGCTTCTGCCACACGGATCACCCCAGTTGCACCCACAGGATTGGCGCAAAGGACACCGCCCGATGGGTTCACCGGTAATTCACCATTTAAATGTGTGGTGCCGCTTTCAATCAATTTACCGGCTTCCCCCACTTCGCAAAAACCCAATGCTTCATACCAGGCAAGTTCAACGTAGGATACGGGTTCATAAATTTCCGCTACGTCAAATTGTTTAAATGGATTGGTAATTCCTGCTTTTTTGTAAGCCTCCGCTGTGGCAGCCCGTAATGTTCTGATGGTTAAAAGCCGCCGGTCATGGTCGCCCAAATAGGGCTGGTCATGACGGGTTGCTGACGTGATGAACCATGCGGGATTTTTTGCTCTTTTTGCTAATCTTTCACCAGAAATTATCAATGCTGCCGCCCCATCCGACTGGGGACACATATCCATTAAATGAATCGGTTCTGCCAGCATGGGTGACGACAATACTTTTTCTACTGTTAGATCCGAATCTTTCAAATGGGCATGGGGATTTAAGGCGCCATTTCTTCTGGCTTTTACAGCCACCAGCGCCGCCTGCTCTTGAGTAATGCCTCGCTCCTCTTTGAATTGTGAAATGGACAAGGCGAAATTTCCGATGGCGCCGGAAGCAATATGCCTGTCCCAGGCCGGGTCGGTGAGAGACATACCCGTTTGGGTGGAGCCTTCAGAATGCTTTTCCCAGCCCACCACTAACACAGTTTCAAAAATACCCGACGCTGCCTGAAGCAATCCTGCAATGGCACCGGAAGTTCCAGACGTACCGCCCGTGGCCACTTTCATGATTGGTCTCGCTACCCCGCCGGCAAATTCTCCGCACCAAAGTTCCGGCAGAGCGCGACCTTCAAACATTTCCATATTCGTCAAAACCACCGCATCAATATCTTTGTGGGATAAGTCTGCATCCATCAAAGCAGCCGTCACCGCCTCCCGGATCAACTCTCCCTGATGCACGTCCGGTCTCGCTTTGCAATGAATTGTCTGTCCCGTTCCGATGATAGCCACAGGAACCGGCATCAGTTTTGCCCTCCGTTATTCAAAATGCATACCGCCTGTGTCTGTCCTGCAGCACCATGACATCCTTGAACCAAAACGGACGATGATTGTTCTTCTTTCCGAAGGTTTTTAACCGCAGAAATCAATCGTTGCAATCCAACGGCAAAGGGCGGTTGTCCCCTCCATTGAATATCATGAATAAAATCTGAATTACACTTTTTTTTGAGCGCACCCAATCCTTCATTAATTGACCACAATCCCAATGACTCTGCCCAAATTGGAAGTTGGATCGAAGATGAGACGGACCAGTAATATTTATCCAACTGAGCATTTGGCTCAATTATTTCTGCCATGTCGTAGGCCCTTTTTGCTACTCGTTTTAAATGGAATGCATGACTCAAATCCCGGTCACCCAAATAATGGGATTCCATATCATAGCCAAATCCATTTAATGTTATTCCACCACAGTCACCTTTATGTAAAAGTACAGCACAAGCGCCGTCACCTTGGGGAGCAATTTCCAAATCGTGGAGGGGTGAGTACTTTTTGGAATCGGATAAAAATTTGTCTGGAGTTAATTCCGTAGAGTCATTTAAAAATGAAGACACAAGATTCTCTCTGTCTGAATCGTCAAAGCCAGCTGCATTTGTCCGCTTCAAAAAGCTGTCGGCCTGGAGCCCCAAAGCATGGTGATCGGTAAGCCCCAATGGCTGCTGATACACCGGATCAAAGGTCCAGTTGGAAACAGCGTTCACATCGGTCTCTGATGATTTACCGTGGGCGACCACTAACACAGAATTATACTGCCCGGAAAGAATAGTCATGGCCCCATGTATCAGGGCCAGTAACCCATCACCGGCAATGCGGGTCTCCGATTTCATCACAGCACCTACCACTTCAGTTACGGCAATATTGGAAGCGGTTTTCCCATCCCAAAGATCCACGGACGCCGTTACGATTGCGTCCACGTTTGGCATATTCACTTTTGAGTCATTCAGACAATGACTGACTGCCTGAAAAACCATGGCAGGAATAGATCGGTCAACAATGGATGTAGAATTATTTTCAATATCGGGAAGATAGGCGCCCACACCTTTAATTTGAATCTTCATTATTTAGGTTTGGAGATAATTTAAAGTGACAATGAAGTGTGCAGTTGCATTTATCGACCTGTATACATGGCATCAATTAAATCTTGATTGTTTGCTGTCACTACCTTCCGTTTTACCTTTAGGGTGGGTGTTACTTCGTCTTTATCTTGATCTAATTCTTCTTCTAATATGCGGAATTTTTTAACGGACTCGTAAGATGCCAAATCTTTATTTTTTTCTTTAATAACATGATTCAGCAGATCAATTACTTCCTCTTTTTTGGTCAGATCTCCCAAATCCTGATAAAGAATTTTACGGTCCCGGGCAAATTTGGTTATCTCATCTTCATCCAAAGTAACCAACATAGTTAAATAAGGTTTTTTGTCTCCTATAACCATGGCCTGAGAAATATAGGGACTGGTTTTCATCAGGTTTTCAATATTCTGAGGGGCAACATTTTTTCCGCCGGCGGTAATAATGATATCTTTTTTTCGATCGGTAATAAATAAATATCCATCTTCATCCACATGGCCCACATCTCCCGTATGAAGCCAAAAACCGCCTTCTCCATCGGGATGGAGCAATTCATCTGTTGCTTCCTCATTTTTATAATATCCCTGGATATTCTGATCGCCCCGACAACAAATTTCACCATCTTCCATAATCTTTATTTCAGTCCCCTTTATGGGTAAGCCAACAGAACCAATCTTTGTTTTCCCTGTTGAATTTACGGAAATGATACCAGAGGTTTCTGTCATACCAAACGCTTCATAAACTTCCACACCGACCCAATTGAAAAAATGAATAATCTCCTTTGAAATGGGCGCCGCACCGGTGAGCATACAACGGATATTCCCGCCAAAAATATCTTTAATTTTTTCCAAAACCAATAAGTGGGCCAGCCATCCTTTCAACCGATGCCAAATTGATAGGGATTCGCCGGCAATTTTCTTATCACTTACTATTTTCCCTACACCGATTGCCCAATGGTAAATTTTTTGCTGAATCCATGTAGCATCACCAATTCCCGTCATGATTTTGGCATAAAATTTTTCCCAAACCCTTGGTGTGCCAAAAACAACCGTTGGACCGGTTTGTCGAATATTTTGAGGCATATCCTCAATACTTTCTGCAAAAGCGGCCGGATGTCCTGTAAATAACCGAATGAAATGTCCCACCAATCGTTCAGCTATATGGGCCATGGGCAGAAAGCAGACATAAAAATCATCTCGTTTTACCCCAATTGCATTGGGCAATTCCTTGGCACTGGCAATGATATTCCAACTTGTATACATCCCCGCTTTTGGATTTCCAGTGGTACCCGATGTATAAGTGAAACTGATTATATCATCCGGCTGTCCCGCATGGATTGATTCCACAAATTGATCCGGATAATCCTTACCGTATTGCTGACCCAATTGAATAAAGTCATCTAATGAGCAGACATTGGGTAAATCTGTGGGAGAATAATGATCCATAACTACAATTTGTTTTATGTTGGGTAAACGATCCCATATGGCTAACATTTTATCCAATTGTTCTTGATCTTCTACAAATGCAAATACACTGTCACTCTGATTCGCGATATAAAATACTTGTTCATTCGTATTGGAGTGATAAATAGGTGCCGTAACACATCCGATTGATATGATCCCCATATCACAATAGACCCAATCACTCCTCGTTTGACTCAAGATTGATATTTTATCGCCTTTTTTAATGCCGGATGCCAATAAGGCATTACCAATATCTCTGGCATGGCTTCCATATTCTCCCCAAGTGGTGGACTGCCATAATCCTTCTTTTTTATCCCAAATAGAAATCTTATCGGAAAAATCGGTTACCTGCCGCCAAAATAATTTGGGAATTGTATTGTAGGTATTATAATTAATATCCATCATCCACTCCACACTTTGGCACGGCGGTTATATTTTCCCTCACCTAAATATTGTTCACGAACCTTTTCTTCTTCTAACAATTCATCATAGGTGCCGCTAAGAAAAATTTTACCTGTGGTAAGAACATAACCATAATCGGCAATTTTTAACGCTTGGTTCACATTTTGCTCTACCAGCAAGATCGTTGTCCCGGCTTTATGCAATTCTTTAATGGTGGAAAAAATATCCTGAACCAATAATGGCGAAAGCCCTAAGGATGGCTCATCTAATAATAATAGTTTTGGTTTCAACATGAGGGCGCGTGAAATGGCCAGCATTTGCTGCTCTCCCCCACTCATATTCCCCGCTTGTTGGTTGCGCCGTTTTTTCAGGATTGGAAAATGATGGAACGCTTCCTCCATCCTATCATGAATGATATCCTTATCTTTCAATAGGAATCCGCCCATTTGCAGATTTTCTTCTACAGTTAACTCAGCGAATATTCGACGCCATTCCGGGACATGGCCAATACCCAATTTTACAATATCCTCCGCATCCATTCTGTCGATACGTTGGTCATTAAAATGAATCGTACCATATTCCGGTTCCACCAGTCCGCTGATGGTTTTCAGGATGGTGGATTTTCCGGCGCCGTTGGCCCCCAAGATACAGACCAGTTGACCCTCCTGTACTTCCAGGGAGACACCATGAAGCGCTTTTATTTTACCGTAATAGGTTTCAACACCGATCAGTTTAAGCATCGAAGCCTTCTCCCAAATATGCTTCCAATACTTTTGGATGGGCCTTTACTTCACCCGGTAATCCAATGGTAATTATTTTACCTGAATCCAACACACCAATTCGGTCTGAAATACTCATGACCAAATTCATATCGTGTTCAACAACCATCACTGTGATGCCTAACTTTTCACGGATTTCGCTAATGATACGGGCGATCTCAAATGTTTCTTGATCATTCATCCCTGCTGCCGGTTCATCCATCAGGATCAATTTTGGTTTTGGCACCAGGGCCCTGGCAATTTCAACCAATTTTTGAATGCCATAGGGTTGACCACTCATATATTTGGATTCATAATTGGCAATTCCCAGAAAATCCATGACCTTTAATGCCAATGCTTCTTCTTTTTCACGATAGGATCTAACGAACCATCTATTCAGGGTGAATTTTGCATCGATTCGGCTATGAGCACCCAAGAGAACATTATCCAGTACTGTCATGTACGGAACATTCTGAATATTTTGAAATGTGCGGGAAATACCTGTTTTAATCACATTATGGGAGGCGGCCATATCCAGATCATGCCCATTGTAATCAATTTGCCCTCCTTGAGGACGATTAAACCCATTGATACAGTTGAATAAGGTGGATTTTCCTGAACCATTGGGGCCAATCAGTGAAAAAATTTCACCTTTATTCACGCTTAGGGATACATCGCTCAAGGCCACCACACCGGAAAAGCGCATGGTTACATTTTTGACGTTGAGATGACTCATATTCATGAAGAATGGGGTGCCAGTGATTGTGACACCCAGTTAACTTGATTTATTCTCTTATTCCAGCCAACCTGTAATGGGTGTTTGAACACCATTTATAATCTGGACCAACATCGCCGATTCAGCACCGGCCCTGTCGTTAGGTCCCCATGTAAGAGGCGGTGAAGCTGCACCGTCCCAATTTTTAATGGATTCCATCCCTCTGATCAAACTTCTACGTGTTGGATTCTTACCCGCTCTTTTTAGCCCTTCAATAAGAATTTGCCCAAGGTTAACACCGTAAAAATGGTACATCCCCCTCATTTTTTCCGGTACATTATTGGCTTCGCACAATTTCCGGTATTGGACTGCAGAAGGATCATCCGAATTCCACATATGGGCTAAATTCGCTGAAATAAATCCTTCGCCTGCTGCCCCTGCTGCCAAGGGAACCCTGTGATCCATGGTTGGCCCTAATCCCATAAACTGTGGCTTATAACCCATGGCTGCAGCTGTCTTAAGAATAATGATCGGTTCTTTTACAATTGCGGCTAGCAGCACAACGTCACAACCACCCTTCATGACATTTCGGACTTGGCCGGTAAAATCAGTTGTTCCTCTTTGGAATGCTTCCTTTTGAATGGAAATACCGTGCTTCTTTTCCGATGCTTCAGCGCCTTTAACCGCATTTTCACCGTAATCATCATCCTGGTAAATAATGCCGATAGTTGCATTTGGATTTTGTTCCAGGGCATAGTCCACCAGTATTTCGGTTTGCCTGTTATAACCAAGCTCGGAATGAAATATGTATTTAGCTGCCGGCCGGCTCATATCCGACATGGTCCCCGATTGGGTCGCCGGGGCAATCAAGGGAATCTTATTTTCTGCCAAAAGGCTTCGTATGGCTTCTGTATGGGAAGTTCCTATGACACCAAAAAGGCAAAAAACCTGTTCTTTTTCTATCAGCTTCTTTGCCGCCACAACCGTTTTCTGGGGATTATATTGGGCATCTTCCACCAGTAATTTTATTTGACGCCCGTGTATACCACCTTGTGAATTCACATGGTCAACATACATGGCTGTCCCTTTGGAAATAAGACCACCCAATTCTTTAATCGGGCCGCTTACATCTGTGATGTTACCCAACAAAAGTTCCGTATCCGTCACACCCGGTGCTTTGGCACCTCCGCCGCATCCAATCATTGCCAAAAAAAGCAAAGCAATCATGGGTTTTGTAATCTGTTTCATTTTGTTTTCTCCTTTTTAACTTTAAGAAATTCTAACTCTTTTTTTATTCTAACCATTCGGTGATTGTTTTTTGAACACCGTCCTGGATTTGAACCAAAATAACTGCCTCAGCACCGGCATGATCATTTCGGTTGTAAGTAATAGGCTGGGTGCCGGCCCCATCCCAATTATTGAATGTTTCCATGCCGCGAATCAGTTTTTTCCGTGTGGGATTTTTCCCGGCTCGTTCTAAGCCCTCCACTAAAACCATGGCAGTAGTAAATCCATAATAGTGATACATACCCATCATGGCTTTTGGGACCTGGGCCCTTTCACAAAGCTCACGGTAAAATTTGGGTATTTCATAATCTGAATTCCAGAGGTGGGCAAAGTTTGCTGATATAAACCCTTCTCCTGCGGGCCCTGCCGCCAATGCCACACGATGATCCATTGTGGGACTTATACCCATGAATTGAGGCGAAAAACCCATGGCTTCTGCCGTTTTCATAATGATGATCGGTTCTTTCACAATACCCGCAATAATCACATGGGAACATTCGCCTTTCAGAAGATTCATCACCTGGCCGGAAAAATCTGTGGCACCCCGTTGGAACCCCTCTTTTTGCACGGATAGGCCCAATTCTGCTTCTGCTTCTTCAATCCCCTTAATTACATTTTCACCATAATCATCATCCTGGTAAATCACACCGATTACTGCCTCCGCATCCATCCCCAATATATATTCCGTTAAAATACGTGCCTGGATATCATAGCCCGTATCCGTATGAAAAATATAGCGTGCGGCGGGCCGACTCATATCCGACATGGTCCCCGATTGAGTCGCCGGTGCAATCAATGGAATTTCAGACTCTTCTAATAAAGGCCGAACCGCTTCTGCCGGCGAAGTACCGATAACATTATATAGACAGAAAACCTGTTCTTTTTCGATTAATTTCTTAACCGCAACCACCGTTTTCTGGGGATTGTATTGGGCATCTTCAACCAACATTTTAATATTACGACCATGGACACCACCCTTGCCATTGACATAATCAAAATAAAGGTTCGATCCAGCGGGAATTATTTTACCCAATTCCTTCATTGGACCGCTTAAGTCCTGAACATTGCCGATTAATATTTCATTCTCTGTTACACCCGGTGATCCACCCGGGCCATCGCATCCTACGATAAACAGCGCTAATATTGTTGTGATAAATGATTGTAACATTTTCATGATTAGACCTCTATCCATATTGATTAAGTAAACCGTTGTTTTGGGTTAAATGGAAAAAGTTTCCAGTAAATTCGCATCTTCAGCCACATTCCATATAGCCCTGTGGGCTGGAATATAATAAACAGAAACATGATTAAACCGAAAATAAGTGATTCAATATCTCCCGCTTCCACTTGAAACATTGCATGCAGTCCTTCCTCAATAATCGGTACGATCAGGTTTTCCAGGAACACGATAAAGATGGTACCTAAAACTGCCCCGTAAATGGAACCAATTCCGCCTACCAACACCATAATGATAAAGTAAATAGAAAGCATATTATCAAAATGATCTGTGGAGATAAAGTGATTGGTGTGGGCCATGAGTACGCCAGCCAAACCCGCAAAGACTCCGGAAATGAAAAAAGACATCATTTTATATTGGGCCAAGTTGATACCAGAAGCCTCTGCTGCTTGTTCTGAATCTCGAATCGCCATAAAGGCCCGGCCGACCTTAGACTTCATCATACGTCGAGAAGCAACGATAGATAGTAACGCCAAAGTCCAAACCAGAAAATAATTTGCCCAGTCACCGTTAAATGTGAACCCAAATAGTTCTGGAGAGGAGACAGCCAGGCCACCGGAGCCCTGGGTCCATTCCCGCAAGGCAATGATCAACCGGCGAATAATGAATCCAAACCCCATGGTGGTCAATCCCAAATACATCCCTGAAACTCGCAGTGCGGGGAAGCCAATAATAAATCCAAAAAGGCCCGCGATGATCGGCGATACAATAAGGGACATCCCAAATGGAAGTCCCACTTGGTCTACCAAGATAGCGGATATATAGGCACCAATTGCCAAAAATCCAGCATGCCCTAATGAAATTAAACCGGTGTATCCTGACAAAATATCCAACCCCACAGTGAGGATGATATAAATCCCAATCGTATTTAAAATATAAAGATAATATTTATAACTAAAGGTAATCCCCTTTAACATAAAGGGTAGTAGAATCACCAACCCAATTAAGGCAGGAATCCATTTTAAATTTTCGTCTGCGTAACGGCCCTTCATCATACCTTCTTAATTTCTTCAGTTCCCAAAATACCAGTGGGGCGTATCATGAGAACTGCGATTAATACAATCCAAACAATGATATCATTTATTTCTTTTACCCAACTAAAATGGAAGGACAGGGTCCCCATGCTAATGGTTTCAATGATTCCCAAAATGACACCGCCGACTATAGCCCCAGGGATGGATCCAAAGCCCCCCAATACAGCAGCAGGAAATGCTTTGAGTCCCAAAAATCCCATATTCGTATCTAAAATGGCCGCACGGGGTGCCAATAGTACACCGCTCACCGCTGCCACAATGGCTGCAAAAATCCAAACCAGTGAATACACTTTATTAACAGGAACGCCCATCAACTCCGCCGCGATAGGGTCTTCTGATGTGGCCTGCATAGCGAGGCCCCAACGTGTCTTATTAAAAAAGTAATAAAACACCGCCACTAATGCAATGGCACTGCAAATGATGAACAAATCCAGAATTGAAATAATGACACCGCTCAATTGAATATGGGACCCACCAAAAGGTGATTTCGGTACCAAACTCATTGGACCGGCAATCAAACCTACCACTGCCCTCAAAACAATGGCAATACTTATGGTGGCCATGATAATAGAAAAAACCGGTTCATCTTTCATTGGGCGATTTATAATGAGATCTAAGAACCAGCCAAATAGGACTGCAAATATTATCGATCCTAACAGTCCCATTATGAAGGTCCAAAAGGTAGGCATTCCCATACCGCCTGTGAAAGATTGTATGATAAAAAAATTTACATAGGCCCCCACCATCATGAGTTCGCCCTGGGCAAAGTTGACCACTTCCGTCGCTTTATAGATCAGGATAAAACCAAGAGCAATGAGGGCATAGATGGATCCCAATGCAACACCGCTCACAATTTCCTGGCTAATATCGGTTATTAGTGAATTCATTTATCGTTAAATGTACGTTTAGATTCTGCTTTCATCCACAAGGGAATGTATTAATTCTGACACTTGGAGAGACATGGTTTACACATTGATAATTTAAGTTATCTATTT
>CAYFJU010000077.1:0-14707 GCA_964343505.1 uncultured bacterium | reverse complement strand
AACACCCTACGTGGTTTTGGGCAATTATGCAGCCTGATTTTTTACTTGGTTTAACTTTAGAATACAGGCAGTGGGGGTGTGCCAATCAATTCAATCTTTCGACTGGGCTTCCTTCAATTCACCCACAGTTTCTTGTATAAATGCCCACGTCTTTTTTAAATGATTCAATGTGGTAGTGGCCTGCCCAACAGAAAAACGGATGACAAACTGATCATCCAATTTTGTGTGGGTTAAGTACAACCGACCACTCTCATTCAGGGTATGGAGTAACTTTTCATTGAATTCATCGCCATTTTTGTGGCGGAAGCAGATCAAATTCAATGGTGCCGGCGCCATAAGTTCAAACCGGTCGTCTTTTTCAATCCACGATTTGAATTCCTGTGCATTGGCAACATGGCTTCGAATATATTCCTGTAAGCCCTCCACGCCATAATAATTGATCACGTGCCATAATTTTAATGCGCGGAACCGCCGTCCCAAAGGGATGCCCCAATCTCGATAATCAAAAACAGCTCCCGATTCAGTAGCTTTATTTTTAAGATATTCAGGTAGAATGGACATGGCATCGATCAAAGATTTTCGATCGGCCACATAAAAGACACTACAGTCAAAATTGGTCAGCATCCATTTATGGGGGTTGAAAGTGTAACTGTCGGCGAATTCCAGTCCCTCGTGGATAAAACGAAATTCCGGGCATAAGGCCGCCGGGCCGGCCATGGCCGCATCCACGTGGAGCCAAATATTAAATTCCGTGCATATTTTTCCAATTTCGCCAATAGGGTCAAAGGCAGTACTGGAAGTGGTGCCTGCGGTGGCACAGACAAATGCTGGTGTCAATCCGTTGGCAATATCTGTTTCAATCAGGGTTCGGAGGTGATTCACATCCATGGCAAAGACTGCATCAACATCCACCATACGCAGGCTGTTTAAGCCCATTCCTGCCAGTTTTACAGCTTTTTCTATGGATGAATGGGCCTGAGTTGAGGTATAAACAGTCAATTGGCCATTATAGCCATGTTGATTGATTTCACCATTGGATGCCCTTTCACGGGCGGCAATCAGTGCCACGAGACTAGAGGAGGATGCCGTATCTTGAAGAACGCCCCCACCGGTAGAATCTGATTTGAACTTTTTTGGTAGATCCATCATATCTACGAGCCAATCCGACACATGGGTTTCCACTTCGGTGCAGGCAGGACTGGTAGCCCAGATCATTCCCTGAATGCCCAGTCCGGTGGAAATAAGGTCTCCTAAAATGGCAGGACCGCTGGTGGCGCAGGGGAAATAGGCGTGAAAATTGGGGGACTGCCAATGGGTGATGCCAGGCATGAATTGATCCATATCACTTAAAATTTCTTTGTAAGGCCGTCCATTTAAGGGTGGTAATTTTGGAAGGTTGCTGCGAATATCCCCAGGACGAACTTGCGATAGAACGGGATAATCCTCAATGTGGTCATAATAATCAGCGATCCAGTCAATGACCGCATGGCCCTGCTGGCGAAATTCGTCCGTTGTCATGTGGAGGTGTGAGTGTTTCTTCATGCGTTTACCTTAAAGAATATGAAATTATTTCTAATCGAATTTAGATTTGACTATGGTAACTCTGAAAGATATTGAAGCGGCCCACGATCGGATTAGGTTATTTATCCACCGCACGCCAGTTTTGACAAGCACAAGTCTCGACGAACTGAGCGGGGCAAGTCTCTTTTTTAAATGTGAAAATTTTCAAAAAGCAGGTTCTTTCAAGATTCGCGGTGCCACCAACACGGTTGAACAACTCACGCCGGATGAACTGGATTGCGGGGTGGTCACCACATCTTCCGGGAATCATGGGGCAGCCCTGTCTATGGCAGTAACACGGCGAGGTGGTAAAACCAAAGTGGTCATGCCCCATAATACACCAAAAATCAAAGTGGACAATGTGGAGCGGAACGGCGGCGAAGTGGTCTGGTGTGAACCGGATCAATCCTCCCGCGAAAATGTGTTGAGGGAACTCATTGAGGAAACGGGCGCAACGGTGGTTCATCCATACAATGATGAGCGGATCATCACTGGGCAGGGGACCGCTGCAAAAGAATTGCTGGAAGATCATCCCAGTTTGGATATCGTCGTATCACCGGTTAGCGGCGGGGGACTGTTGAGTGGCACCCTGATCTCATCGAAAGGGATCAATCCTAATATCCAGGTTTATGGCGCCGAACCGGCGGAAGCTGATGACGCTTATCGGTCACTAACGTTGGGAAAAATCGTGCCCAATGAAACGATCAATACGATCTGCGATGGCCTGAGAGCGCAAATCGGGACGATCACATTTCCTATTATTCAAGAATATGTAGACGGTATTATTACTGTGACGGAACCGGAGATCATTGACGCTATGAGGATGGTGTGGGAACGGATGAAGATTATCGCCGAACCATCCAGCGTAATCACCCTCGGTGCATTGTTAAAAAGTAAAGAAATATTTTCCGGGAAGAAAGTGGGATTAATCCTCTCTGGTGGGAATGTAGATCTAAAGCAACTGCCTTGGGTTGGATGAATCTATTTTTTCAATTCAAGCTTTATTTCTTTTTTCTTCGGAGCAGTGTTCCGGTTCTCATATTTATGAATCAGTAAAAGAGATATTCCGATTGCAATAGGCACCAAGCCCCAGATGGCCGCTTCAATGGTTTCTGAAGAAATCCAAATGGCGATTAGAAACGCAATTCCCAGAAAAAACCAAACAAGACCCTGATTGCGGTAATTTCTTACTTTAGGTGGCGGTAAAGGCACCTCAGCGCCCTTTTCAATGGCGGCCAACACCTGTTCATGGTGAAGTTGTTTTTCTTTATATCCAACCCAAAAAACATAACCGATGAGTGTGAACACACCTATGACCGAAATTAACCCGATGATTTGTCCACCGATAATTGCAATTTTTTCTATGTCCATAGTTTTAATTCCATTCTTTCTCCTTCAGACAACCCAATCACCCATTTTGTTGCATAGATAATAAATGTTGCAACAATCGGATGTAAATTACACTCTAATGGATGAGAAATGGGTGAATGAGTAATTAAAGGGCAGTCGGCATTGAACAATAAAATTTTCACCCGAATTGTGGAAAAATATGGTAATAAGATTTTTACCATTGCCTTACATACCCTACAGGATGAAGTTGCCGCAGAAGATATTACTCAGGAAGTGTTTATCAAGATTTACAAAAATTTTAGCGGTTTTCGTGGGGATGCGAAATTGTCCACCTGGGTTTATCGGATTACCAAAAATACCTGTTACAATTATATGAAGCGGGAAAAGAAATACAGGGAAATAAATGATATTGAAACGGCCTATGGCGTATCAGGGGATGCATCGATTGAAGCAGACATGGAGAAAGAATACAGGCAAATGGATTTACACCGGGCTGTCGGCTGCCTTTCCCCGAATTTGAGGTTGGCCATCAGTTTGTATTACTTTAATGCACACTCTTATGAAGAGGTCGCCGGAATAATGGATGTTCCCCTGAATACACTGAAATCGTATATTCACCGCGCCAAAAAAGATTTGGCTAAATTGTTGAAGCTGAAATAAACATGTTGGACCCAAAACAAGAAGATCAATTAGCGCAAACGTTTCGGGAAGCGGAACGGGAAATACCTTTATCTTTAAGAATGAAATTGGATGCGATCCCGGAAACCCATCAGCCCTTCGAAAAATTGTATTGGATACTCAATGGATTTGGGGCAGTAATTTTTGCAATATTCATTTTCATTTATCGGGGAATTTTGGTAGATAAAATGATGGGACTTAATTCTATATTAACGATTTGGATCAAACTGATAGCTGATTCACCCTTAGGATTATTTGGTGTTCCACTTATTCTAACGACCTTTGTTATACTCATCTACTGTGTTTACCGGACAAAAAGGACTTCATTTTCAATGTAGCGTAGAGACAAGGCATGCCGTGTCTCATCGGAATTAACATGAGTTAAAACTCAATTAAATTGATGTGTAAACAAATCCCTGCGTTCATGCATATTATATTAAAAAACATAGAATCCCCATGTAGATAATTTATAAAGGCCGGTCTTTGAAAATTCCATGCAACCTTTTATACCAACCGCCTGTCATTATCAACGTGACGACTGATAAACTGTGAAAACGGAATACGCAGAAGAAATCGTGAAGGGATTGAAAGCCGGGAATCAAGCGGCTTTCCGACAGCTTTATGACAAGTACAAGCAGCCCCTGTACCGAACGGCGGTTGCCATTTGCAATGATCCCGCCGATGCTGAGGATATCCTGCAGGATAGTTTTGTAAAAATATTCTACAAAATAGGCACACTCAGGAACCCGGCGTTTTTGGAAGGATGGATGTATCGCATTGTGATTAATGCGGCGAAATCGGCGACAAAATCCAGGCATCGCAAATGGGATGAAATTGAGGATGGATCACTGTTGAGTCATCCTGAAAAGGACAGCCAATGGCATCAACTCACGCAGGCTTTACAACGGCTGTCATTAGGGTACAGAAATGTATTCATCCTTATTGCGATTCAGGAATTGCCTCAGGAGAAGGTAGCCAACATCCTGGGAATATCGATTGGTACGGTGAAATCACAGTATCACCGGGCAAGGAAAAAGCTGCAGAAGATTTTAAAAGAAATGGATGTTCATTATGAAACATGACAATGACTACAAATTTGATGAATGGTTAGCCAGAGCCAGGAATGAAAGTTCCGACTTAAGTCCATCGGATGAAGTCTGGAGTCAGATTCAACGGGATACTCAAGTTCAACCGCCTCAGGAATCTTGGCTGAACCGCCTGATTGACTCACTGACACCGGGACCGCGGCTGCAATCAGCATTTGCCGTCACCGCAATGGTTATCCTTGTCGTTTTTCTGTTCGTCCAAAAAGAACCGGGAGCCACCTTGATTTCTGAGAATGATGCTGCCATCCTTGCTTCGGAATTGGATCAGAAAGTATTGGAATCTCAGCAGTTATACGAAGAAGTGATCATTGCATTGGAAAAACAGGTGAAAGCTGAAATTCCTGACAGTGCCCACGAAGTATTTGCTTTATACCAGCAAAAAATCCAGATGCTGGATGAAATGATCGCAGAATGTAAAGTCAATTTACAGGAGAACCCCTACAGCCCGGCCATTCACAGAACGATTTTCTATGCGTATACAGAAAAATTGACCAACCTTAGAACCATGCTCGAATTGAACAAGGAGTTAACATCATGAAACGCATCCAATACTTCATCATGATTATTTTCGTCAGCCTGATGGTTGCGCAGGAGAAGGATACCATTAAGCAAGTGCCGCCTGAACCGAAAATCCCGGATGTACAAGAGTTACCGCCTATGCCCGAAATTCCCGATGTACCAGAAGTCCCCCCTGTGCCGGATGCTGATGCGGCCCGGGTTTATAAAAGAGCAGAGCAGTTATTGTTGTTGCAGAAAGAGGAAGTTAGGAGAGCACAGCAAGAATTCGAAAACCTGGTGGAAAGTGGGAAACTTGACAATATTCGCAAGGAGTCTTACGAGGCAATGAGAAAAGCACAGCAAGAAGTTGAGAATCTGATGAAAAGCAGGGAACTTGACCATGTCCGCAAGGAGGCCTACACGCAAGCCGAGGGAATATTTGATTTTTATAAAAATAGAAAAGATAATGTCAAGCTCAGTAAAGAATTCGAAAAAATTGTATTTCTTCCCGGTGATGGTCGCCTTGATGTAGAAAATAAATATGGTGATGTCACCATAACAGGGTGGGGAAAAGACAGTGTTCACATCAGCGCCGTCGTCACTGTCAGCCGCCGAAGCGAGAAGAATGCCCAACAGGCTTTAGAGCAGATTGAAATCCAGGCAAAGCTGTGGAATAAAACGCTTAGAGTGAAATCCAAAACGAACGATCACCTGCGTCATTTGAAAGTATCACGATCTACCGACGCTCTGGGCCACACTGTGTTCAGGGATAGAAATGGCGGGAATTATTCCGTTGATTTGGATATATCGGTACCGGAAGGGGTGGCGGTTGATCTTGAAAATAAATACGGTGACGTACACCTTAAAGAAACGGCCGGGGTCGTTTCGCTGGAAATGAGCAACGGAGATGTTTATATCGGTTTTGCCCAGGATACAGATATCAAGAGCAAGCATGGCAATGTAGAAGTCGATCAAATTGAGGGATCGGTAGAAGTAGAAAATGCGAACGGCTATGTCAGTGTCAGCCAGATAACGGGTAATGTTTTAGTTGAGAACAAATACGGACAAGTAGAGATACTGGATGTTGATGGTCAGTCAGAAATCCATAACTACAATAATGATGTTTCCGTGGAAAATGTTGGAAAATCCGCTGTAATTGTGAATAAATATGGTTCGATTGATATTAGTGGTGTGAAAGGGGAATTGGATGTGGATAGTTACAATGGCGATGTGGATGTGAATTCCGTAGGTGGCGCTATTATTGCCCTCAATAAATATGGTAAGGTAGAGGTTAAAAGGGCCAATAGTTCTGTCGATATTGAAAACTATAATGGAGACATTGAATTAGAGGATGTGAAAGGATCAATCACTGCAGAAACGAAATACGGCAGCATTGAAATTGAAAATACGCCGCCTAAGATCTTGTGCGATGTGTATAACGGCAATATTATTTTGAAGGACCTCCAGTCAGGCGTTGCCGATATCGAATTAAAATCCAAATACGGTAAAGTAAAAATGAACAATGTGGAATCCCTGGATGCCAAATTAGAACTTCACACGAAATTGGGTTCGATCCATTTTCGCAAAGTCAGCGATATCATTACTAAGGATAAAAACGGGACCTATTCATTAAGCACGACCCTTGGCAAAGGAAAAGGGAAAATATCAGTCGAGGGGTATAATACGGATATCCATCTGAAAGAATAGACCCATTTCAAATATTTGCGCCCCGATTCTTCAGGGCGTAAAGATGGAGGATGTAAACACATGACCGTTTCAGTGCGTAATAAAAAGCAATGCGTCAATTCTTGAATCAAACTATAACCAATAAAAGGGGAACCAATTGAAAAACTTATTATCCTTAATCCTGCTTTCTTCGGCATTGTTCTCACAGACCTTAAACTTGTTCACCGATTGCCAATTTTGCGATATGGACTATATTCGTGAAAAGGTCTCTTATGTAAATCATGTTCGCAATCGGGAAGATGCGGATGTGCATATGCTGCTCACGACCCAAAGGACCGGTGGCGGCGGTAGTGAATACACGATGGTATTCTACGACCTGAAAGCTGAAGGCGTCCGCGCCGATACGCTTATTTTTAATACAGAGAAGAATGCCACCAGTGATGACATCCGAAAAAAGATGGTGAAATATCTGCATATGGGCTTGCTGCCCTACATGAAGAATGACCCCATGATGGAGCGCTTCAAAATATCCTTTGAACCATTGAAAAAAGAAAAAATGGTCGAACCGGTGGACAAGTGGAATAAATGGGTATTCACCACACGCTTAAGTGGGAATTTCAACGGCCAAAAAACGTATGAATCCAAAAGGATTTCAGGGTCAATTTCTGCATCCCGTGTGACGGAAGACTGGAAAATAAGATTATCGATGCGGATGAGCGAGAATAGAGACAGGTTTGATTATGGTTCCATGCAATTTAAAAGTTTGGAAGAATCGAGAAGCGTTTCTGGTTCGGTCATAAAATCCTTGGGGAATCACCTTTCGGCTGGATTTTGGGGATCGGTGTCTTCGTCCACCTTCAGCAATCTCAATCAGAGTTTCACCTTCACGCCAAAGGTAGAATACAACTATTTTCCTTATTCAGAATCGAATCACCGCCAATTACGCTTTGAATATGGCGTTGGGTTTAATGATCGGAATTATACCGAAGAAACCATCTATTTTAAGACGCAGGAACAGCTCTGGAAGCAAGCGGCAAGGATGTCGGTTTCTTTTGTTCAGCCCTGGGGATCGGCGGACGCAAATATTTACGGGTCATCTTATTTACAAGATGGCGCCAAAAACCAGGTTTCAGTTTTCACTTCTCTAAACCTCCGTGTTCTCAAAGGGTTGAGTGTGAATTTCTGGGGATCCTATTCACGGATTCGGGACCAGCTCAATTTAGCCAGCGGAGATTTACCGGTGGAAGATGTGCTGTTGAGAAGGAAAGAATTGGCCACCCAATATTCATATTTTTCAGGGATCAGTTTGTCCTATACCTTTGGGTCTAAATATAATAATGTGGTAAATCCACGGTTTGGCGGCGGCGGCCGTGGGATTATGATAATGATGTAGTTGAGTATTATTTCATGTTGATACATCCGCCAGCTGGCGGACCGTGTCTCTTCAAATGTTTGGTAATTCCTTTCCAAATCGGAATGATGTGTAAACAAATCTCTGCTCTTAGAAATTTGTGAAATTATTAAGGATTACAATTCCCTGATTTTTCGATTCAATAAAAGGGTCTGCCAATCCATTGATGGGTGAATACAGGCAATAATGATGATAACATTTTCTTTGGTAATGTATAGCAATCTAGCCGGTTTTACCAGCACCTGGCGAACAGGCAATTGAAGAACCGGAGCAAATTCCATTTCAGTGTATTGAGAAATATTTTCACTTATTTTTTCAATCGAATCAATGAAATCCGCTGCAGTTTGAGGGTTTTCATCAGATATAAAGTTCACTAATTTAAGAAGATCGTTTTTTGCGGAGTCCGTCTAAATCACTTCCTGCATTGTGATTTATTTCAAATGTTCGCGGGTTGCTTTAATCACATCAGCATGGCCGTAAATTTTAGTTTCTTTTATTTCATCGATCCCCTGGCTGACAATTTCAAACATGCTCTGCATCTCCTGGCGGTTTTCGAACGAGGATACATCTTCTAAAATCGCTGCCGGTTCACCATTTTGGGTGATGATGACAGGCCGTTTTGTCTTACGTATTTGTTCAAGTACTTTGTTGGTATGCTGCTTCACATAGCTGATGGATTTAATGTCTTCATTGATTTTCATTTTTTCTCCATATTATGGAAAAATATTAATATGAACTAATTATGAATCAAAAAAAACTGAAAATGAAGTAAACGGTATTAAGTAGAGACGTAGCCAGGCCTGTCGGCGGGTAAACATGCTACGTCTCTACAAAAATATTGTTTTATAAAATAAAATAGTTATACATTATAGTATAACTAAAAGAGTTTACTATGAAAATGAAAATTCACAATAAAGGACAAGTGGTCATCCCATCGGAAATTCGCAAAAAATTTGATTTAGAAGTGGGCGATCAAATGGATGTGGTAGTGGATGATAATGGCGTCCACTTATATCCGGTCATTGATGATTCGATTCAATTAGAGGGTGTTATCAAAGAGGAGGCAGAAAAGTACGGTTTTCCGGATAAAAGGGAAATTGAAGAAGCATCCGAAAAAGGATTTGCGGGAAATGAATCTGATTGACACCAATGTTATTCTTCGATACTTCATCGGTGATCGATCTGAATATAAAGGTGTGTTCAATCTTTTCTCCAAGTTAAATGCCAATGAAGAAAAAGTGGAATGTACTTTATTAGTTTTCTTTCAGGTTATATTTGTACTGAAAAGTTTTTATAAAGTATCAACTGAACGAATTGCTAACATCATGACATCGTTTATCAATATCCCAGGTGTTTTCATTAAAGAAAAGCGTATTTTAAAATCATCCCTTTCAAAATGGAGTGATTATGGTGGTGATATCATTGACGCATATTTGGTATCTGTTTCAGATAGTGGGCATGGCCGTAAAATTTACAGTTTAGACGAGGGAATGGATAAGATGACACAAAACCGAATTGCCCCAATCTGAAGGGTAGAGACGTAGCCACGCCTAACGGCGGGTAAACATGCTACGTCTCTACAGATTATTTGTAAATTGAATGTAAACGAATTCGCATTTCAATGCATAATGTAGTATAAAAAGTGGAATCCTTAATCAAACAAATTCTGGGCGGAAATCCCGAAGGGTTCCGACAAATTATTCATCAATATGAAGATCAACTTCTCCAAACTGCATTTCGATTTTTCCACGATTGGGACGATGCCAAAGACGCAACACAAAATACATTCATTGCCGTGCATAAACATTTGAATACCTTCGATATAAATAAACCATTCGCCCCATGGATTCATAGCATTCATCTGAACCAATGCCGCAGTCTATACCGGAAAAAGAAAGTATGGAACGGACTGAAAGAAGCCATCGGTTTGAGACAATCAAACAAACATACAAATCCTGAAAGTGGAGAATATGATTTTATTCGTACCTGTATGGACCAATTATCATGGTATCAAAAAACAGCATTTATTCTGATGGAGATTGAAGGGTATTCATCCGCAGAAGCGGGGGAGCGGATGGGTTGTGCCGATGCAACAGCCCGCGTTCATTTAAAACGGGCCAAAGAAAATTTAAAAAAGAAATTGGAAGGATAATCCCGTGGCATTAAAAGATTTCATTCAAAAAGAACAATCCATTTCAGCGCCGGCGGAAGTCAAAACTGCGTTGGAAGAACAGGTGATGGAAAAAATAGGCCAAACGAATAGACCCATGTTTAAACTGGCCAGTGCATTGGCTGTCGGCCTGCTTCTAACGGCGGTGGTTTTGCAATTACCGAAAAATAACGAAGCCGAATTGGAATTAATAGCTGTGGAATCCATTGTCCAAATGAATGGCCATACGGCCTATTGGGTTGAACCATTATCAAAGTAAAAAGGGGAAATCATGAAAAAGAAAATCCAAATTGCAATTTTCAGTATACTTGTCATTTTTGCTGGATGTGAAAATAATGGACCAAATAAACATTTAATCCGTCTTCAGCTTTCCGGTTTTGTGATCAGCGGAAATGGATCCCGACTAGACTTTCCTATTTTTGCCGAACACATCAGTCTGAAGTCCATAGAGGAAACTGTTCAAACGGCGGAAGAGATTCACGAAAAATTATCCAAACTGTATAGCTTTAAGCATTTTAGCCTATTTGAACTGGCCAATTGGGATGGGCTCATTTCTTCCGAAATTGAAATACAGCATGGCGAACCGGTATTTAAAAATTTGGTCCCAGGGAAATACCAGACTGATTTTGAAGTGGAAGTTTTCTTTTCTTCCATGAAGAATGAAATTGGTGAGTTAACTTTCAGGATTGATCGCAAGGGGTCGTTAAACGGGGGGACAAAATATCAAACCGTAAAACTTAAATCCGGCCAATCTGTTTCCATTGCATCCCTTTATCGGGAAAAGGGTAATTCAGGACTATTATATGTCCTTTCTATGGAAAGTTTAGGATCTAAGGGAACCCCATCAAAACAATCCATCCGTGACTTTTTTGAAAATTCTAAATTGAATAAAAGTTCGAAAACACCGGAGCAATGGACCAAATTGATTCATGATGGTGTGGAAGCCATTTCCTACAGTATTCGAAAAAATGACCCATCATTAAAACCAAAAGACGCACCGCCAGCGCCGCCGGGTGCACCCAAAGTCAAGTTTGTCCCTTATGATGAGCCGCCGAAACCTCTGTCACCCATAAGACCTAAATATCCTGAAATCGCCAAAGAAGCTGGAATTGAAGGAACAATAGTGATCCAAGTTTTGGTTGGTGCGGATGGTTTGGTGAAGGATACACAAATTTTAAAAGGAATTCCAAATACCGGTTTGGATGAAGCAGCTACGGAAGCAGTAAAAGATATCAAATTCAAACCGGCGGAGAAAGATGGCGTACCGCAGGAGGTATGGATTTCAATTCCCATAAACTTCAAGTTGAATGTACCACCAGGAAAAGCGCCACCCTTTGTGAGAAAAACGCCATACGATTTACGTCCCGAACCATTGACAGCTATCCGACCTATATATCCCCAAAAAGCGAAAGATGCGAAAATTGAAGGGCTGATACTGATTTCCGTTTTGGTGAATGAAAAGGGCATTGTTGAAGAAACGGCAGTCGTAAAAAGTATTCCAAATACGAAATTGGATGAAGCGGCTATTGACGCGATCAAAAAAACAAAGTTTAGGCCGGCACAAATAGAAGGAAAAATCCAGAGGGTTTGGATTAATATTCCAATTCATTTCAGATTACCCAAAGACTAACAACACAAGGAGTAATGTCATGAGAACACAAACAAGAACCATCCTTATAATCAGTATCGCATTTATGGTAGGTGGGTGCAATTCAATTAATAATGATGAATCACTCTCCCGAAGTGAAGGGCCGCCGCCATTGCCAAAAATGGCCGAAGGTGTAAAACCGCCGCCATACGATAACCCACCCCAACCGATTACGCCTATTAGGCCTGTTTACCCAGAAACGGCGAAAGATAATAATATCGAGGGAACGGTAATTGTCCAGGCCCATGTATTGGCCTCCGGTGAAGTGGGTGACTTAGTCGTTTTAAAAGGTGTGGATAAGGCATTAGACGAAGCGGCCATAGCGGCTGTGAAAAATGTCAAATTCAAACCGGCGGAGAAAGATGGCGTACCGCAAGAGGTGTGGATTTCTATTCCAATAAACTTCAAGATGAAGTAAGTCGTCCTCCAAGATGATGAATAGGTCAGACAGCCAAATTTGGCTGTCTGACCTCATTTAGGCTCATAGTTGACAAAATTATAGATTATTCTTTCATTCCTTCAATATTTACTTTAAGCCTGTCGATAAAAGACCCGTTTGTTTTTTTGAACTAAATGGAGAATGTGTGAGGTTATGTAAAAGAAATATAGTTGTATTTTTAACTTTTGGGCTGAATATCCTGTTGGCCCAATCACCATCGTTGTTGGGTGAAAATTATAATTGGCGAGGGAAGGTTTTCCCGAATATTCATTATACAGATTTAAGCGGAAAATCCCAATCCCTTGACAACATAAACACGGATATTGTTTTACTTGATTTCTGGTATATCGCCTGCCAGCCTTGTTTAAAGGCATTTCCATATATAGACGATTTACAGCAAAAATATAAAAATGACCAAAAATTTAAATTGAAATGATTTCTAAAACCAAACCAAAGGTGAAACCATGAAAATAAAACAAGCACTGATTTTATTTCTCATTATGGTTGGGTGTATGCCCATGCAAGGCCAGGAATTGATCCTAAAAGCATTAATTAAAACTGAACCTACATTTAAAAAACTGTACGAGCGCCTGAATGAAAGTAACGGGGAAAAAGCAGAATTGACTTTTAGAATGGTATCGGACAGTTCGGAGCATTCTTTATCAGAATATAAAGGCAAGGTTGTCATCGTCAATATGTGGGCCACATGGTGCGGACCTTGTTTGAAGGAAATTCCTGATTTCAATAAACTTCAGGAAAAATTTGGTAAAGATGGCCTGGTCGTCCTTTCCATCACAGATGAGTCTCCCAAAAAAGTAAAAAAATTTGTAAAAGATCGTGAAATAAAATCAATAAATGGGTTTATTAGGTATGAAGATGAATTGGAAGAGCCATTTCGTCATATGCGAAGAGGACGCCCAATGATTTTTATTGTTGATCGGGAAGGCATTGTAAGGGAAGGAATGATGTGGGTCCCCAAATATAGAAATCTAAAGAAATGGTTGAGGGGGTAAAAGATGAAGAAAACAATTTTAATTGGATTTTCATTAGTGGTATTAGTCGGATGTTTCGCTATTCCATCAATTGAAGTGGAAATACCCGAGACAGAGATTAAAATCACATTTGATAAAATTATGGTATCAAATCGTTTAATGATAAACTTGCTTGAAATGGGTAATGAAACGAGAGTATTTGACGAAATATTTTCAGATACATTGAAGTCCAATAAATCTTTAGACCAATTCAAGGAAGAACTTCACAGTTTAACCGTAAAGTACGGAAAACTTTTGCCAAGTCCTTTTTCTCATGGCAGGGAACTAACTCATCCATCAGAAGCGACAATGTTCACCCTTGAAGAACCAATTCGGGTCCGGAGTTTATATGAGTTTGAGAGGCGGACAATTTATGTCACCTTATTTTTTATCGGTCCGGAAGAGGATTTGAAATTGGGAAAATATGTGTTTAATGAGAATTGAAGATTTATTGGACTAAATGACAAAATACCAAGACAAATACAGGATTGAATCCGCACGGCTGCCCCATTGGGATTATGCCAATCCTGGGATGTATTTCATCACCATCTGCACCAAGAATTTTCAACATTGGTTTGGGGATGTTGTTGATGGGAATATGATATTGAATGAAATGGGTGGAGCTGCCAATTCCTATTGGGAAGAAATCCCGGATCATTTTGATAATGTTGAATTGGATGAATATGTGGTCATGCCAAACCATGTCCATGGGATAATTTGCATCACTGATGCAAAGACACGGCCCACGGATGAGAGAATGACGGATGTAAAGACACAGCCACCCCTTACGGCGGGTAAATATGTCGATGCGAGTAAAGACGTTGCATGCAACGTCTCTACACCGGAACGAATGGCAAATATTTCACCAAAACCAAAGTCATTATCTACAATTATTCGTTCTTACAAATCTGCAGTGACAAAATCTATTCGCAAAACCCACAACCCCAATTTTGGTTGGCATCCCCGTTTTTATGATCATGTGATTCGGAATGGCTATTCATTGGAAAAAATTCAATACTATATTCAAATGAATCCGGAAAATTGGAATATAGATCGAAACGTAATTGAGGAAGATAAGGGATTCATTTCTAAACTAAAGGTGAAACCATGAGAAACATCATAGTATTAAC
>CAYFJU010000076.1:0-14836 GCA_964343505.1 uncultured bacterium | reverse complement strand
AAAAAATAGATAACTTAAATTATCAATGTGTAAACCATGTCTCTCCAAGTGTCACAAATCTATAAAAAAGGCTTGTACTGCTTTAAGTACTATCCTTAAGCTTTCGGGCGTGCTATCCAGCGATGGATAGCACGTTTAATAAGTACAAGAATGAAAAAGGCAAACGAAACCAACCATATTCCCAGCGGCCAAACCGGCGCGCTCAACCTGGATATTGTTCTCAATAGACAAGGGAATATTGCGCTCCTAATTGACCTTCTCGTGCTTATTATTATTGGACTCGCCGTCCGAGTCGCCTGACCGAAAATTAAAAAACGGTAGGTGAAGATGACGGCGGGACGATAAAGCCCTCCCCCAACACGTACATCCTACCCAAACTAAATATCGGTCTGATTGGACTTTTTGCGCGTCCATTAAATTTTGAAAAAAATGGAAACATGAATGCGATCAGATACAATCAAAAAAGGATTTGAACACGCCCCTCACCGGAGTCTCCTCCGGGCCACGGGCGTTATCCAAGCCGAATCAGATTTTGACAAACCCTTCATCGGGGTGGCCAATTCCTATATTGACTTGATTCCCGGTCATGTGCACTTACAGGAATTTGGCAAGGTGGCCAAGCAGGCCATCCGTGAAGCAGGTGGCGTCCCCTTTGAATTCAACACCATTGGTGTGGATGACGGCATCGCCATGGGGCATATCGGCATGCGCTACTCCCTGGCCAGCCGCGAACTGATTGCAGACAGTGTGGAAACTGTGGCTGAAGCCCATCGTCTCGATGGACTGGTTTGCATTACTAATTGTGATAAAATCGTCCCGGGGATGCTCATGGCAGCGGTGCGGTTAAATATTCCCACTGTATTTGTTTCCGGTGGACCCATGAAAGCAGGCCAGTTGAATGGTCAAAAAGTGGATCTCATTTCCGTTTTTGAAGGGGTGGGTCAGGTGAAGACCGGGGCCATTTCTGAAGAATCTCTCACTGAATTAGAAAAAGAAGGTTGTCCTACTTGCGGTTCTTGCTCCGGTATGTTCACCGCCAACTCCATGAATTGTCTCATGGAAGCTTTGGGGATTGCCCTCCCCGGGAATGGCTCCATCCTTGCTGTAGATGAAGGGCGGATGGGATTGGTCCGATTGGCTGGAGAACGCATTGTTGATCTGGTGGAGAAAAATATCAAGCCGCGGGATCTGGTGACAGCAGAATCCTTGCGCAACGCCTTTGCCCTGGATATGGCTATGGGCGGCAGTACCAATACCGTATTACACACCTTGGCCATTGCCATTGAAGCAGGGTTGGAATTTGACTTAAAAGAACTGAACGAAATCGCAAAGAAGACCCCTTATATCTGTAAAGTGAGTCCCGCCACGAAAGATGTTCACATGGAGGACGTGGATCGGGCCGGGGGTATCTCAGCCATTTTATCTGAACTGTCCAAAAAGGAAGACACCTTGGTTTTAGATCGTCCCACCGTTACAGGAAAATCTTTAGGCGAAAATATTGATGGTACCCAATCCAAGGATACTCGGGTAATCCGAACGGTGGATGAGCCCTATTCTCAAGAAGGCGGATTGGCCATCCTGTTTGGCAACATCGCCCCAGATGGCTCCGTGGTGAAGACGGGTGCAGTGGATCCTGAAATGTTGGTCCATTCCGGTCCGGCACGGATCTATGAATCCCAGGAAGCAGCCCTTTCTGGTATTTTAGGGAAAGAAGTCCAGCCCGGCGATGTGGTGGTGATTCGGTATGAAGGACCGAAAGGCGGTCCCGGCATGCCTGAAATGTTATCCCCCACCAGCGCCATTATGGGTATGGGCTTGGGAGACAAAGTTGCACTAATCACCGATGGACGATTCTCAGGCGGCACCCGTGGCGCCTGTATCGGTCACATTTCACCGGAAGCAGCAGATCGTGGCCCCATCGCTACCATCCAAGAAGGGGAAACAATCCATGTCAATATTCCGGGAAAAAGTATCAATGTTGAATTGAGTGATGAAGAGATCCAAGCCCGTCTGGATGCCCTTCCTGAATTTGAACCCAAAATAAAAACAGGGTATTTAGGCCGTTACGCCCGCATGGTGACGTCTGCAAATACCGGCGCTGTATTAAAGTAGGATTAAGTATAAATAATGAAAAATAAAAAATTAACCGGCGCAGAAATCATTTGGGAGTGTGTAGTCAAAGAAGGGGTGGATGTGGTATTCGGCTATCCCGGCGGTGCCATACTTCCGGCCTATGACGCCCTTGAAAAATACAGGGATAAAATTCACCACGTTCTTGTGCGTCATGAACAGGGCGCCACCCATATGGCGGACGGATATGCCCGTGCCAGCGGCAAAGTGGGCGTGGCGATGGCCACTTCCGGCCCCGGTGCCACTAATATGATCACTGGCCTGGCCACCGCTATGATGGATTCTGTCCCCATCGTAAGCATCACCGGACAGGTCCCTTCATCCGTCATTGGCTCTGATGCTTTCCAGGAAATTGATATTACCGGTGCAGCGATCCCGGTTACAAAACACAATTATCTGGTTATGGATATCCATGAACTGGCGGATACGATCAAGGAGGCATTCCACGTGGCCCGTAGCGGCCGCCCCGGACCGGTCTTGATTGATATTCCAAAAGATATTCAAAACCAATCCGTTGATTTTATTTACCCGGAAACAGCGATTAATCTGCCGGGAGAAGTGAAACCAACGGGTGCCAATGAAAAACAAATAAAACTGTTTGCCGATATGATTGCAGAGGCTGAACGACCCTTTATCCTGGCGGGCCACGGTATCATTATGTCTGAAGCAACCCAAGAGGTGATGGCCCTTTCTGAACAGGCCAATATTCCCATTGGTACAACTCTGTTGGGAATCGGCGGTGTACCTGCCAGCCATCCACTTGTTTTTGGAATGATGGGCATGCATGGTGAAACTTGGGTGAACCAAGCCATCCAGGAAGCAGACCTTCTCATCGCTTGCGGCATGCGTTTTGATGATCGTGTTACGGGTAAGCTGGAAAATTATTCTCCAAATTCTAAAAAGATCCATATTGAGATTGATCCAGCAGAGATTAATAAAAATGTCCACGTGGATTTACCCATTCACGGGGATTTGAATACGGTACTGTCTCAGGTTTTGCCTCTGGTTCAAAAACAGAATCACAGGTCTTGGTTAAAGAAAATTTACGGTTGGCGGAATGATTCTAAAGATAAAGATATCATTCACCAAGATACGGAAATGCTCATGGGCGCCCACGTGATTCGAAAAATTTGGGAGGGGACAAAAGGTGACGCCTTAATTGTAACAGATGTGGGTCAGCATCAAATGCTTGAAGCACAATATTACGAGCATGATGATCCCCGCACTTTGCTGACTTCCGGTGGATTGGGTACGATGGGATTCAGCCTCCCCGCCGGTATCGGTGCAAGCTTTCATGAAAAAGATAGGGAGATTTGGGTCATTGTGGGAGACGGCAGTTTTCAGATGACCATGACCGAGTTAGGGACGGCGGTACAGGAAAATCGAAATATCAACATTGCAATCATCAACAATGGATACTTGGGCATGGTTCGCCAATGGCAGGAAATGTTTTACGATGCCCGTTATTCTGAAACACCGATTTTGAGTCCCGATTATGTGCAGTTCGCTGGCGCCTATGGTATTGAAGCATTTCGTGTCGAAGAACTGGAAGATGTAATTCCCACCATGCGTAAAGCTCAAAAACAGAAAGGGCCATCGCTCATCGAATTTGTAGTAGAAAAACATGATATGGTGTATCCCATGGTACCAGCAGGGGCCGATCTCCACGAAATGATCGAACGACCTGCAAAATCATCCAATGGAGAATTAACACCAGAGAAAAAGGAATCTGTAACATGAAACAGACATTAATTGCTTTAGTCGAAGATAAGCCAGGTGTATTGAACCGGATCGCCAGTTTATTCCGTCGCAGGAATTTTAATATCGACAGCCTCGTGGTGGGAAAAAGTGAAACGACCGGCATCAGTCGAATGACCATTGTGGCCAACGAAGTGGACCGACGTAAAAGAGGAAACATTTACTTTAACCTCCTGAACCTGGTCAATGTGGTTGCTGTAAAGGATGTTTCCGAATTGGCCTGCGTCACCCGGGAATTTATTTTCATCAAAGTACAGGCCGGCCCGGATAAATTGAATGAACTCAATCATATCGTGAAAAAATTTGGCGCCCGTATCGTGGACATGGGGTTGGATTCAGTTATAATAGAAACGGCCGATGAAAAAGAAGTCATTGATGAATTGGTGGAAGCGTTGCAGCCATTCAACATAACTGAAATTATGCGGACGGGGAAAATGTCCATGCGGAGGGGGAGAACCCATAAAGTATCTTCCGAAAAAATTAACGCTCCGGCTGAAGAAGTGAATTGGCAGCCTGAGCAAATCCATGCATATCATAATTAAGGAAAATAAATCATGAAAGAAATCAACATCAACGGATACCGTGAAACCATTGTAGAACGGTCTGATTATCCCGTTGAAAAATGTAAAGAAATTTTAGACAAAGAGGTGACTGCCATTTTGGGTTACGGCCCACAAGGTAGAGGCCAGGGGCTCAACATGCGGGATCAGGGATTCAATGTAATTCTCGGTCTTCGCCGTGGCAATAGTTGGGACAATGCACTTGCTGATGGCTGGGTAGAAGGTGAAAACTTATTTGAACTTGAAGAAGCAGCCCAGCGCGGTTCCATCATTCAGTTTCTGGTCTCCGATGCGGCCCAGATTAAACTATGGCCCATGGTGAAAGAAAATTTAAATGACGGGGATGCGATCTATTTCTCCCATGGTTTTGGTGTTGTCTTTCATGAAGATACAAATATCATTCCGCCGGAAAATGTGGATGTAATCCTGGTAGCGCCCAAAGGGAGCGGCCTCACGGTCCGAAACCATTTTTTGGATGGTAGGGGAATCAATGCCTCTTTTGCAATCCACCAGGATTACACTGGTAAGGCAAAGGAACGATGTATAGCCACGGCTTTTGCATTTGGCTCCGGCCATTTGTTTGAGACTACTTTTGAAAAGGAAGTCCATAGTGACCTCACCGGCGAGCGCTGCGTCTTGATGGGACTCCTTCAAGGTGCATTTCTGGCCCAATATGAAGTGTTGCGGGAGCACGGCCATTCGCCATCGGAAGCCTATAACGAAACGATTGAAGAAGCGCTTCAGAGCCTCTACCCGTTGGTGGCAGAAAAAGGAATGGACTGGATGTATGCCAACTGTTCCACCACTGCTCAGCGCGGCGCACTGGATTGGGCGCCTAAATTCAGGGATTCCCTGAAACCCGTAATCGAAGAATGTTACCAAAGTGTATTGAGTGGCGAAGAGGCCCGCATTTCCATTGAAACTAATTCTAAACCGGATTACCGCGAACAATTAGAAAAAGAATTAGAAGCGGTGAATAATCAGGAAATGTGGCAGGCCGGGAAGCAACTGCGCCCATTAAGACCGGAAAATATTACATAAGGAAATCGATTATGAAGTCCTATCATTTAACAGTTCTGCCTGGGGATGGTATTGGCCCTGAGATCATGGATGCGGCTCTCAGCGTTCTGGATTTGGTTGGGCAGGAATTCAATGTGCAGTTCGATTATGATGAAGCATTGTTTGGTGGATGTTCCATTGATAAACATGGCGTTCCGGTTACAGATGAAACGCTAGAAAAATGTGAACAATCGGATGCTGTATTGCTGGGTGCTGTGGGTGGTCCCAAATGGGACAATCAACGCCACGAAAATAAACCAGAGCAAGGCTTATTGAAACTACGGGAATCCTTAGAACTCTATGCCAACCTCCGTCCCGCAAAAATCTATAATGCATTATTGGACGCTTCATCGCTCCGCCCAACTGTTATCCGGAAAGCGGATGTAATGGTGGTCCGGGAATTGACGGGTGGAATTTATTTCGGAAAACCCCGGGGCATGGATAAGAAAAAAGGATGGAACACCCTGACTTATTCGCGGAAAGAAGTCGAACGCATTGCCCGTACTGCATTTGAATTGGCAAGGAAACGGGATAATCGTGTCACATCGGTTCACAAGGCCAATGTGTTGGAAAGCTCCCAATTCTGGCGCGATGTGGTGGAAGGTGTACACAAAGAATACCCGGACGTTTTCCTCAATGAAATGTACGTGGATAATGCGGCCATGCAGTTGGTTCGAGATCCGAAACAGTTTGATGTGATCGTGACGCAAAATCTATTTGGTGATATTTTAAGCGATATTTCAGCAATGATTACAGGCAGCCTGGGGATGCTCCCCTCTGCCAGTCTCGGAGAAAAACATTCACTTTACGAACCGGTTCACGGCACCGCACCTGAGATTGCGGGAAAGAATAAAGCCAATCCCTTGGCCATGATCGGCTCAGTCGCTATGATGCTGGAATACACATTTGATATGGGTGAAGCAGCAAACATGATTTACGATGCCATTAGTGACGTGTTGGAATTGGGTTTTCGTACGGAAGATATTGCCACACGGAATACATCCGTGGTGAGTACAAAAGGAATGCGAGATCTCATCTTGGAAAAATGTGCCGATAAATCAGATTCAATCATTGAAATGGTCAGGATGTCTTATGAAGGATAAAATCGTCATATTTGATACAACATTGAGAGACGGTGAACAAGCCCCGGGTTGTTCTTTAAACCTGGTGGAAAAAATCGAAATTGCCAAACAACTCAGCAAGCTGAATGTGGATGTAATTGAAGCGGGCTATCCCGTTTCATCTAAAGTTCAGTTTGACGCTGTCCAGCGAATTGCTGATGCGGTCGATACAGTGGTGGCCGGATTGGCGCGCACGGTCGAAAAAGATGTAAAGGCGGCTTACGATGCGCTGAAGCATGGGGAAGCCTATCGCATCCATACTTTCGCCGGGACGTCTGACATCCACATGATGGGGAAGTTCGGCAGCGACCGCTATGGAAAAACGTTGGAAGAAAAACGACAGCATATTTTGAAAATTTCTTGCGATGCAGTTGCCTTGGCCAAAACCTACACGGATGATGTGGAATTTTCACCTGAAGATGCGGGGCGGACGGATATTGGATATTTATCTGAAATCGTTGAAGCGGTTATTGCCGCCGGTGCCACGACGGTAAACATACCGGACACAACGGGATACACCATGCCATTGGAATTTGGTGAAAAGATTGCAGAACTGAAATCACGCGTCAGGAATATTGACCAGGCAGTGATCAGTGTTCATTGTCATAATGATCTTGGTCTGGCTGTGGCCAATTCTTTGTCAGCCATCACCAATGGCGCCCGGCAGGTGGAATGCACCATCAATGGAATCGGCGAACGGGCCGGGAATGCATCCTTAGAAGAAATTGCCATGGCCATTTCAGTGCGAGAAGACTTGTGGGATGTGGAGACGAATATTAATACATCCGAAATTTTTAACGCCAGCCGGATGGTGTCTTCATTTACGGGGATGGTGGTTCAGCCGAATAAGGCCATTGTGGGTGAAAATGCCTTTGCCCATGAGTCCGGGATTCACCAGGATGGCATGCTGAAGGATAACAAAACATACGAAATCATGGATCCGGAAGCGGTGGGTGTTCAGGAATCAAAGATTGTTCTAGGGCGTCATTCAGGCCGCCATGGGCTGATTTCCCGCTTGAAGGTAATCGGATTTGACCCATCAGAAGAAGAATTGAATACGGTGTATAAACAATTCCTTGAATTGGCCGATAAGAAAAAGGAAGTGTTTGATGATGACCTGCGATTACTCATGGGGCAGGAAGTGGCCCAAAAAGATTACCGTCATCATTTGGATTATCTCCATGTAAATATCGGTACGACCACCATTCCCACGGCTACGGTACGGATCAAAACAGATGAAAAATTAGTGGAAGAATCGGCCACGGGCGATGGTCCGGTAGATGCTTGTTTCAATGCCATTGATCGTGCCTTGAATTCGAAATTCCATATCGAATCTTATCAGGTGCGATCCGTAACTATGGGGCGTTCAGCACAGGGTGAAGCACACCTTCGATTAAAAAATGGTGAACAATCATTTTCTGGTCGCGGTGTTTCCACGGACATTGTGGAAGCCAGTGCCAAGGCCTATATACAGGCGATCAATGAATACAGTATCCAAGGTGAGGTGAATGAACTCCTCGCTGCAGTTACGGCACCATAACTATGGCAGGAAAAACACTATACGATAAATTGTGGGATGCCCATTTGGTTCACGCCGATGACAATGGAAATGCACTTCTTTATATCGATCGTCAACTCATTCATGAGGTGACTTCGCCTCAGGCCTTTGAGGGATTGCGGTTGGCTAATCGAACCCCTTATCGGACATCCGCGAACCTTGCGGTGGCGGACCACAATATTCCAACCGAAAACCGGGATCGGGGGATTGCCGATCCTGTCTCTGCCCTTCAAGTGGATACGCTGGTTGAAAATTGTGCATCCTTTGGTGTGCCCTACATTCCTATGGATGATAACCGCCAGGGCATCGTCCATGTGGTAGGTCCGGAGCAGGGGGCCACCCTCCCGGGGATGACCATTGTTTGCGGCGATTCCCACACGGCTACTCACGGCGCCTTAGGTGCTTTGGCTTTTGGGATTGGCACCTCTGAAGTGGAACACGTGATGGCAACACAATGTTTGATCCAAAGTAAATCGAAAAATATGCTGGTGAGAGTTGATGGTCGATTGCAAACCGGTGTCACCGCCAAAGATGTGGTGCTGGAAATTATTAAAAAAATCGGTACGGCCGGAGGCACAGGCCATACCATCGAATTTGCCGGAGAAGCCATTAAGGCTATGTCTATAGAAGAGCGGATGACAGTCTGCAATATGGCCATCGAAGCGGGGGCCCGTGCGGGACTCATTGCCGTAGACGACAAAACAATTGATTATGTAAAAGGACGCCCATTTTCACCGAAAGGTGATTTGTGGGATCAAGCCGTTCAATACTGGAAAACACTTCAATCAGATGAAGATGCTGAATTCGATACCATTATCGAATTGGATGCGGACAGCATTAATCCCCAGATCACCTGGGGTACATCTCCAGAAATGGGCATGGATGTGGGGGCGACCATTCCAACTTCCGGTAAAAATGGCATTGAAAATGCCTTGGATTATATGGGTCTATCCGACGGTGGATCCCTCTCCGATTATAAGTTGGATAAGGTATTCATTGGTTCATGCACCAATTCTCGTATCGAGGATTTAAGGGCAGCGGCCACCATTGTGAAAGGTCGACAAGTGGCGGAGAATATCAAACTGGCCATGGTAGTCCCCGGATCCGGTGAAGTGAAAAACCAAGCTGAGTCTGAGGGGTTGGATAAGGTATTTGTGGATGCAGGATTTGAATGGCGCGAGCCGGGATGCTCCATGTGTTTGGCCATGAATGCAGATCGCTTGGAACCGGGAGAACGGTGCGCGTCCACATCCAATCGAAATTTTGAAGGTCGCCAAGGGCAGGGAGGTCGGACGCATTTGGTGAGTCCCATCATGGCCGCCGCCGCTGCCGTCCACGGCCATTTTGTAGATGTGCGGGATATGTTGAAAACGGAGGTGCTGTAATGGACAAATTTTCAAATTTCACTGGACTCGTTGCCCCATTGGATCGGGCCAATGTGGATACGGACGCCATTATACCGAAGCAATTTTTAAAATCCATTAATCGAACCGGGTTTGGTCCCAATTTATTTGATGAATGGCGATATTTGGACAAAGGTGAGCCGGGACGGCCATGTGAAAATCGTCCGCTGAACCCTGATTTTGTATTAAATCAGGATAGGTACCAAGGTTCATCTATTCTATTGTCACGAGATAATTTCGGCTGCGGTTCCAGTCGGGAGCACGCCCCTTGGGCCATTCAAGATTATGGATTTAAGGCGATCATCGCCCCGAGTTTTGCAGATATATTTTATAATAACTGTTTCAAGAACGGCATTTTGCCAATCGTTTTAGATGATTCGATGGTGAATGATCTTTTCCAAAAAGTAGCCAACACGCCAGGCTTTGAATTGGCGGTTGACATTGAAGGTCAAACCATTCAACTACCGGATGGTGTATCCATATCATTTGAGTTGGACGCCTATAAAAAATTCTGTCTCCAAAATGGGTTGGATGAAATCGGCCAAACCCTTGAAATGAAAGACAAGATTGAGTCGTTTGAGGCAAAACACCAGGAATCCAATCCCTGGGTATTTGAGGAGCTGGAGCTTTGACGGTCAGCAAATCATTCGAAATATTTGATACCACCTTAAGGGATGGCACTCAGGGTGAAGGGGTGAATCTCTCCGTTGAAGATAAGGTGAGGATTGCCCTGCGCTTGGATGAATTTGGTGCGGACTTTATTGAAGGGGGCTGGCCCGGGAGCAATCCTAAGGATGAGGCCTTTTTTAAGCGTATTCAAAATGAAAAATTAGATACTGGTCGCATTTGTGCTTTTGGCTCCACCGCACGCTTCCCGGATAAGGTCAAATCGGACGCCAATCTGAATGCCATGCTGAAAGCGGAAACATCGGTGGTGTCTCTATTTGGAAAATCCTGGCGATTACATTCTGAACAGGGAATGAAATTAGATGAATCGGAAAATGAATCATTAATCTATGAATCCATCCGATATTTAAAATCAGAAGGGCGCCATGTCATTTTTGATGCGGAACATTTTTTCGATGGATTTAAGGATGACCCTGATTTTGCCCTCCGTATGGTAAAAGGGGCAGAAAAAGCCAAAGCAGATACGATTGTGCTTTGTGATACGAATGGCGGTTCACTACCCTCAGAAATTTCTAATATCGTTCAAGCCGTAAAGAAAGATATAAATACCCCTCTGGGCATTCATGCCCATAATGATAGTGAACTGGCTGTGGCCAATACCATTGCCGCTGTTGAGGCGGGCGCACGACATGTGCAGGGAACTATCAATGGCTTGGGTGAGCGTTGCGGGAATGCCAATCTAGTGAGCATTATCCCCAACCTTATTTTGAAATTGGGCTTAAAACCCGTTCAGGAATTAGACCTTAAAAAATTATCATCTCTATCTCATTTTGTGTCCGAGGTGATGAATTTAGCACCGGATCAGCGGGCGGCCTATGTGGGCCGATCTGCTTTTGCACATAAGGGCGGCATTCATGTAAGCGCCGTATTGAAAAACAGCGCTATGTATGAACATATTGAGCCGGAAGTTGTCGGTGCCCAACGGCGCGTGCTGGTTTCGGACCTTTCTGGTCAAAGCAATGTGCGATTTAAAGCATTGGAATTGGGTGTGCGACTGAATGGAGATAAGATACTGACGAAAAAAGTAGTGAACCGTGTGAAATTATTGGAGCATGAAGGGTATCAATTTGATGGGGCCGAAGCATCCTTTGAACTCATACTTCAAGAAGAGTTAGGCCACTTCAAACCTTTCTTTGACGTCCTCGATTCCCGTATCAATGTGAACTATGATGAGGATGGTCACAAGCACGCCGATGCCATGCTTAAAGTGATTGTAGATGGTGAGGTGGAGCATACGATTGCCGATGGGGTTGGACCTGTGAATGCATTGAACTTAGCATTGAAAAAAGCACTAGTGCGATTCTATCCGGAAATTGCTGATGTGAAACTGGTGGATTATAAAGTCCGTGTACTGGAAGAACGAGCCGGGACCGAATCTAAAGTCCGTGTTTTGGTAGAGAGCAGTGACGGTAAAGATTCATGGTCCACCGTTGGTGTTTCAGAAAATATTATTGAAGCCAGTTGGCAGGCATTGAGAGATAGTTTTAATTATTGTTTATTTAGTCAGAAAAAAGAAGTAACTGAAAAGAACGAAGCTGAAGTTTTAGCATAATTTTTTTCGATTTACTTCAACAGCACCATTTTCCCATTCTTAATAATGGGTTGAGTATTGCTCTGGAGAGTAATCTTTAATGAATAGAAATACATCCCCGATGGTACCGGCTCTCTATTTTGATTATCCCCGTTCCATTTTACGTGGTGGAACCCGTTAGATTTTTGACCATGTGATAGAGTTTTCACTTCTTCACCTAATAAGTTATAGACCGTTAGCTTTACATCACTATCTATCGGTAAATAATATTTAATCAAAGTCGATGGATTAAATGGATTGGGATGTGCAGGGAATAGGGTGAAGTCATCGGGGATAATCGTCTCATCCTTTGTTTTGGGTTTTTCTATACCATACAGTAATGATACAATTTCAGCTGCCCCTGTATTGGGGTATTCGTTCACAATGGATTGATATACATTTAGAATATCTTCACTGATTTCGCTCGGTTCGCGTTCTTTTCCTGCTGCGCCGTTTTGAAGTGCTTCTCTTTGAGAAAGGAGATCACTGTGTTGGAGTAATGCGGCGGCTTTTTCTTCTGCCCCTGCCCCAACCTTTTCATTGATTTCTATAAGTGACTGGCTCTGATCAATGGCTGCTTCTAAACCAGATACTTTGGAGGTAAGCGCCACATCCATAAAAAGGGCTGTTCTGCCAGTTAGTGTACCCTTATGATTTGAATAAGTATCATTTAAATATGAATGCAATATCCCTTCATCATTTATAATGGGTAGCCATGTATATAACCGACTTAATGCCATGGTACCGGCCGTATCATCCGGAAATGATGAAATAATAGCCTTGTAAATGGAAAGTCCTTCTTCAAAGAGACTGTCTGCAATTAAACTGTCTGCATCAAAGACTAACTGGGCTAAGGAGTCGATTTCACCACCCTTTGATTTGAAAGAAAGCATGGGGCCTCCTGATGAACCAGCAGTTGGATAGGTTAGGACATTACTGCTTACGCTGGGACCGCCTTCCCACCAATTGTATTGGGCATTAATCCATCCCGTATTATTTGTTCGAATATGCATTCCTTCAAAACCACCGAATAAATTATACCCTTTATACCGCCAAGGTTCACCAAAAACGGGGTAAGAACCATCACTTACATAACTCCCCGCTGTGGCATTCTCCTTAAAGGTATTATTTCTTGTATTGCTATTGAAATTCTCCTTTGCAAGGTCACCGCTAGATCGGTTATAAAACCAAGCACCGTATTTATTATTATCCTTAAATACATTATCTGTTAATGTACCTCCAGAACGATTAAATAATAGTCCTGTATTATTTCCGGAAAATGTACTGTTCGTAATATTGACATTATCAGAATAACTGGTATAAAGACCGTAGGTCGTATTATTTGAAAAGGATGTATTCGATATGGTGATGGCCCCTTTGGCTCCATATATATTTCCGCCTTTGTAATGATTATTAAATTAGGAGTCTTTTATGGTACCTGAGCCACCTTGACTAAATAAACCATAAGAACCGCCGGACATATGTAAGTGGGAGATATCTAAATTACTAAATGTGTTTAAACCATAGTAATAATTACCATTAATTGTTACGGGTTCACTCTGAGTCCCCTGAACCTCAACATCCCCTAAAATTCGAATCATTTTATTCCCGGAGACGGTAATATGTGTCCCCTTCTCAATAATGAGTTTTCCTTCATAGGATGGGTCCCACCAATTATAACTAGTTACTTTTCCAGCAATTAAATTCCCTGATAGTTGAATATCACCATAAAGGATTATACCATCAGGATAATAACCATTACTTAAATTTCCTGTGATTTTTTTCAAAAATTTAGCAGTAATCGTTGTACCCTTTTGTTTAAATACAACAGCATACATATTGGTTGAAATAGCATTGTCAGGGATCCTTTTTATTTCAGCACCATCTAGTGGTTTAATATCCCATTCCGAAAATGAATATCCGATTGAAGGGTCGGGCCTTAAAAAATAAATTTGATAATTTAAGTCGAATTGAGTATTCTCATTAAGAAACACTGCATGATCTGCTGTTTCGATAAAAGTATTTACTGGTTGGTGATCATCAATTACAATCCATGGGTCCATGATCTTAATTTTGCCATTATTTCCTTCAAAATAAACTGGTTCTGTCTTTTGAAAATATGCTGTCATTTCATTACTTTCATCCATAAGATAGTCACCTCTTGTCATGAGAAAATCTTCCAATTTATTGTCCCAGTGGTGGTGCTTGACAGTGCCGATTTTTGAGAGAATTGTTTCGTTAAGAGTCTCAATATTATATTTTGAATTAACTAATACTGGAACACTGGTTCCTGATACCATTTTATAGTCATAACCCGAACAAGAAAGACAATCCAACTGCAACTCCCCTTCAAGCATAGATTCAGTTATTGTCAATCGATTAGCCATTGTTATCTTATCTGCATATACGGTTATTTTAATTTTTTCAAATCCTTCCAGCCAAGCATTATTGGTTTCTTCAGGTGTCAGGTTAAACCCTAACCATAATTCTCTCCCATTTCTGATTGATTCTTCAACCAAATTGATGAATCTTACCTCATTAGTATCTCTTTCGGAAAATTCACGGTTTAGGACTACATCTGTTCGAAAGTTTGTGTTGGCAAGATCACCAAGTAAAAAGCCAAAATAATGTTCCCAATTTGTCACCTCATCCCATTTTTCTTTCATACTTTTTTCGATACTATTAAAATAATCATGGTCTTTATCAGTTGCATATACTCTAAGTGTATCCTTTTCAAATCCCGAATCCCCTCTAAATCCTCTACCCTTATCAAAAACAATATCAAGTTTTAAGCTGTCTATGGATATATTTTCTTTTTGAAACTTCCACATTGCATATCCACGGAATACTGATGAATTACTGTTATAAATTTCATTTTTTTGGCCGACAATAACTGGATGACCTCTTGTAATATGATATATATCTTGGGTTATACCTTTATATTTAACGAAAAACCCTTCTTGATAGATGTCAAATGTAATTGAGTCACT
>CAYFJU010000075.1:0-15363 GCA_964343505.1 uncultured bacterium | reverse complement strand
TGCTCCTTTGAAGTTGTATTTTCAACTTCAAACAAAACAACAAAAAGGAGTCTAAGTGGTATCTTTAGATAATCTGCCAAAAAGTGAACGACCCAATCTTAAAGCTGAAACGATTTTATCTTATCCTTCCATTGAAAAGATTATAGACCATTATTTTGAAAAACAATCTAAGAGTCGATTTGCAATCATGGCGACTTATCTCCTTAGAGATACATTAAAAGTGATTGGGTCAAAGGAATTAATCCTTAAACGGGCCACATTAGGTATTTTTTATGTGAATCCTGAAAAACCAATATCTGGAGGTACTAGTCATAAAATTCGAGTGTGTAAACAAAATAACATCCCGGTTTTGCGTCAAGAAGATTGGCTATGATCGTTTTTTATTGATCATTCCACACCCGCGTCACGCTTATATTCTTCATACACCTCCCGGAAGAGTTGGATATCCGATTCAAAAGATTCCGGGTTTAAATCACCAAAAAACCAATATAGATAAGTTGAGTTGTAATTTTTCCTACATATAAACTCAACCGTGAGTGTAATCAGTATCAAAGTAAAAGATCAGAACCAAAAACGGTATCAGGCCGAACTGGAGAAAGAAAATTTGACGGCCATCATGAAAATATCTGAACCGTCTTTTAAGGAGTAGAATAACGAAGAAGACGACGTTTATAATGACTTATAAAAAATGGGGTATTGTACTCTTCCCCTTCCCATTTTCAAACCAACTCACTTCTAAAAAACGACCAGGGTAATTAACCTAAAAAGATCAAATTGCCGTCTAAAATGAATTGAAATCCTATTTTGGTCTCTGATTTATTTCAATTCAATACCCCAACCAATAGGAAGCCTTAATCACAAATGTATTCACGGGGCGATTATCAAATAGTGTCCTGTAATCATCTCCAATGTTGAGCTCACCATCTCTTGGGACAAAATTGTCCCGCTGCTGCTGCCAGACGAAATACAGTGTCGATCCCGGTAAATATTCCCAGCGCAGGACGGCATTCAATCGAACCGATTGAAAACTGAAATCGCGGTTCGATAGTGTGAATGAAGAGGCCGACCCTGATCCATCCGGGTCAATGATCGCATTACCATTCCCATCTAAGGTGAGGGTTCCCTTATCCTTGCCGTAATAGTCAAAATCAAAAGTGCCGGATTTTCGAAATTCCTTATAATCGGTGAAATCATAAGCCATCACGAATGGGGAAACAAAAAACTGCAGTGTAAGATCGGGCGTGAATGTCCAGTCCACATTCAAAGAAACATTCTGGTTGGCGGCCTCAATATCAGAGAAAATATAGCGCGTGCCGTAAGTGGTTGTATTGGCAGGATCCGACATCCGGGTTACAAATTGATCCGTATCCCGTTCCTTAAAATATCCAGCACTAAATCGAACGGCCAAATTCGGGTAAGGCTTCAGGGTCAGGTTTGCGCCAAAGGATTTATCATATTCACCGGATGTATCCTCGCGATAATTGGTGCGCCCGCCTAAAATGATTTTTTTACGGCTATCCGAACTGAAGTTGCCCCGCAGGCTCCAACTGGCGGGAACTTCTGCCAAAGGGCCGCCGCGGGTTAATCCGTAATTCATTCCTGTCGGCGATACATTGCCTCCGAAATGAAAATTCCAAAAATTGTTCATGGTGATATTAGTACCGAAAAATAACCCCTTATTACCCGGATCATTCCCGACAGATTGATAAAACCATGTACCGCTGAATACATTCCAATTGCGGATATGTTTACCGGGCGTATTTTCCATATACATGAGGAATGAACTGAGACCCCGATAACCTGCATTCTGCTGAAAGCCCAGGTCATTCACCTCATAACCGGGGCTGTCTTCCCCATAAGAAAAAGAAGCGCGGACATGCTTGCCGGCAAATTTGGTTAATTCAAGTTTGTAAGAATAACCGCTCAAAGATGTGGCTGAGGAATCCACATTGAGATGATCTGCGTCGGGACGTTGGAAATAGCGCGTAGGAGATCTCTGGGCGGCTGTTATGACATTTTCATTCCCGCTGATGCGACTAACGGTAAAATATCCGTTTAAAATCCAGTCTTCATTTTTTAAGCGGTGGGAAAAATCAATACCGCCTACATAGGCATCTTTTCGCAACAAATTCTTAAATTGATCGGTATTGAGATTGCGGTTATTTGAAGTCAGTAAAAAGCCAACATTGGATTTCCCATCTCGAAAATCCTTTTTAACCCGTGCAACCAGGTTATTGGCTCGAGGTTCCACTAGTTCTTCTTTCTCTTTGCCCTGATTGTTCGTATAGCGGGCTTTTTCTTCAGTTGTCACCGCATCCAGAACGCCAATAGACCAGCCGGAACTGGTTTTCCCGCTCAGCTTTGCCGCTGCCAGGATAGTCGTATTTTCCGGGTAATCTGTATAAACCGCTTCGGGATCAGTGACGCGTCCCTGGGGTTTTCGGCCAACGCGCCGGGAATAAAAAATGGAAGAACTGGGACCAATATCAATATTCATGGGTCCACTGCCAAAATCAAAAATATCCACCCCTTCCAAGAAAAACGGACGGCGTTCCTGAAAAAAGGTTTCGTAGGCGGATAGGTTGATCACCGCCGGATCCGCCTCCACCTGGCCGAAATCCGGATTAATGGTTCCGGTCAGGGTGAAGTTGGAGCCGAGGCCGTATTTAAAATCCAAGCCGATATTTGCGGAAGGATCATTTAATTGATAATAAGGGTCATCCCCATTGCCGTCCTGCCGCAACACCTTTCCGGCGGAATAAGGCATAATTTCCAACCGCCTGGGCTGAAGACTGGTTTGAATACCGTTAAGTGTTCCAAAATGGGAAACAAACCCCTGCGTTTCTTCCAGAATTGGAGACCAGAACAGCCTTTCACCATTGCGGGCAATCAGACGCCAGAACTGTAATCCCCAGGTTTTTTCTTCTCCCTTGCCATTGTACCTCAATTGGCTGAAAGGAATTTTAAACTCGGCCGTCCAGCCCTGGTCATCAATGGCAGCAGCGCCGGACCAAACCGCATTCCAAGTGGGGTCTTTATCACTGTCGTTAAAATAGAGATTGTCCTTCAATACTCCTTTGGGATTAATTTGAAATCCATAAGCCGTTCGCTTATCATAATAGCTGTCAAAGATCACTTCAATCCAATCGGAATAGCCATCCCCGTCCCGGCGGAACATTTGGGCTGCAATTTCATCGGGATTGTTATCATACATCCGCGCGCCTACATAAATATATTCATCGTCGTAAACAATTCTAACTTCCGTTTTCTGGGTGGCCGGATCGCCGGAATTGGGCCGGAATTGGGTAAATCCGTTAACTTTTTCAGTTGATGACCAAACCTCTTCATCCAACCGGCCATCAATTTGAATTGGTTGGCCTATTTTTGAGGCTGTGAATTCAGGCCGGGCCGTTTCGTTGGCGAATAATAGTCCAGGAATGAAAAGAAAGTTTATCCGATTGATTAAATTTTTAAGTGACATAGCACCCCCATTAATTAATGACATTTCACGTTAGACAGCTATCCATGGAAAAGGTTGTCAATAAAGTATGAGGCATTAGAAAAATTGGTATGGAACTAATTTTATCCATTCCTAATTAAAAATAAAATTATGGAAATAAGTTCCAATGTGAGTTTCTACCGATAGAATTGGGTCATGAAAACTTTCACAATCATTCTATTAATTATCCTCGTAATTCCGTTCAGCTGTTCTCCTGACTATGTTTCTACCTTACAAAAACAAGCGGAAGATGCGCTTAAACGAAGGGATTATTCGGCAGCCATAAGCTATTTCGAAAAGTCCCTATCCCTGGACCCGCAAAATCAAGAACTCAATTACTTTTTAGGCCAGGCATACCTATTACTATTGTATGCAAAAGGTAATCAAATAAATCATGTTGATCCCTTCATTGCGGGGCAATCATCCAAATATTTCCGCAAAGCAATTGAGATTTCGCCGAAATATGAGGGCCGGAAGTTTATATTTGGACCCCGTTCAAAAATTCAGGGAATATGGAGTGCTGTCGCTATGACCTACCTTTCCGCAGGAAAAACTGATTCGGCATTATATGCCTTTAAAAAAGGTCAATCAGAAGGCGGCTTTTATCCGGCCCTTTTAGAGTATAACCAAAACACCATGGCTTCATGTGACAACAATGCTATTCTCTTTACTTACGGCGATAATGATACATTCCCAATGTGGTATTTACAATTCATTGAAGGCTACAGAAAAGACATAACTATCGTTAATCTCAGCCTGTTGAATATGCCTTGGTATATTAAGCAGCTCATGAATAAATATCCTTTTGGGAATAATAATATTTTGATGAATCTAACCGATGAAAAAATGGACCACCTGAAAAACATGAAATGGGATGAGTCGGTCGTTACCATTCCTGTAAATAATGATTCAAAAAATATTGAGGGCAATGTTCAATGGCGTTTAACACCGACAACTTCCAATAATCATCTTCGCGTTCAGGATTTGGTGCTTTTGGAAATACTAAAAGCCAATAATTGGATGAGACCGATTTATTTTTCAAGCACAGTCCCAAAGTTGAATTTTTTAGGTCTAAATGATTATTTAAGCTTTGAAGGATTAGTCTATAGACTCAAATCCCATAAAGAAGATTCTTCCGTAGCACAATTGGAGAATAATTGCCTTGATGTATATACGTATAACGGTATTCATGATGAAAAACTTCAACAGATTGAAGAGCTCCAAATCTTATTCCAAAACTATCGTGCTGGTTTTAATCGTTTAGCTTCTTTTTCTTCCAGCGCTGGAAGAAACGATAAAGCCAACGAAATATTGAAATTCATGAATTCAAAACTTCCGGAACGATTACTCCCCTATCCGGAAGCATCTGTTAAAAAAGTCAGTAAGAAGGATATGTGGAAGATCGGCCTAAAAAAATTTAGGGAAGAAAAAGGTGTAAACTGGTCCGATGATTTCAATGAAAAAAATAAACGGTGGGAATGGGATTATAATTCTGGCACAGGCTATAAATATCTCAATTCAGACTTTGAAGGGAATACAGTCCTTGCAGCGGGCATTTCAAAATTATCTGATTCATTATCCTATTCAGACTGTAGTCTTTACACGTATCTAAAACCTGACGATGAAGTCACCGTAGAAGCGCGGATGAAATTCAGTGATAATAATGGATTTGGCGATGCGGGCCGGGGCAGCCGGGGGTTTGGTTTTTGGGATGGTGCAGGTCATAATGTGGCCTGGTTTTTTGGCCTAAGCCCTGAAAGTCTATCAGAAGGTCAGGGGTTTAAAGCTGTTGTCAGAAATGATGGCGAGAAACCATTAATCAAAAATATTCAGATTGATTTGCGAGATTGGCATATCTATCGAATTGATCTTTTGAACAACAGGACACGGTTCCTAATTGATGATATCAAAATCGCGGAATTCGCACAAAGACCGCGAAACCTAAATAAATTGTCAATTTGGTTGGATAACTATGGTGTAAAATCGGATACGACCAGATTCTATTTAGGATTAAAGACTGACCAAAAAATATGGGTTGACTGGGTTAAGTTTAGAACCAAGTGAACATGAATATTGCTTCGACATAAGTTAATCGAATGATATTCAATAGTTTCCCAAATTCAAAAGACGCCGCTTTCATTCTCCCCCATTAGCGATGGCGCAGACAGGGGGTCTTATAATACGACCGCTACCGCTAACCGGTGCCAGTTTAATAGTTACCATACAATGTTGAAGATTGATGTGGTTATTTGTTATGTTTTGAATATGAACTTTGCTACTATGGGTAGCACTTTATTATGAGGCAACATGAATTACCTGCTAATAACCAAAATCACCTGCATCGTACAATTACGGTTGGTAAGACTGATTAAACTCAGAAAGGAACATAAATGGAGTTCTCAATAATCGACTTTTTTATTGGCTTTACATTGTTAAATGGGATGGCACATATTGTAATCGGAAGCGTTAAGGTTAGATTTTTATCCCTATTTGGATTTAGTAACTTCGCAAACTTTATTTATGGATTGTTAAATGTTATAATAGGGTTGGTCCTTTTTCAAATTCAGTACGGCTTGTCTTCAATCACAAATCACGGGATGGTGCTGGGCGCCCTTTTAATGATAATTATCTATTTAAGTACGGGCCGGTTTTTCTTCAATAAATTCAAGGAATGATTGAATGAAGTTTGCCAACGACTACTCCACCCATCACGAAAACATGCCCGGCAAAAATTGACCAGAATGGATGTTCCGCTGAGTTTAATTGCTAGGCCGTATTCGGTATTGAATGTTTTAGGGATTAAATTAGACCAATCTATTTCACCCAACATTTAATGTAGGAATTGAATAGATGTTTAAAAAACTTACGCATTTCGGGCTCCATGCACCGGCGGTGCTTTACACGGGCGGTTCCGTCGCGCAACTCCTCAAAATCATTTACGAATTCCCCTGGCAGGAAATGCCCTTCATCATCGATTGGGTCATTGTCTTTCTCGGTTCCATCGGCATTCTGGCGCTGACCTTTAATACATCCAAGATTGCTTTTCGCGGATTATGGGAGAAGCCGGTCCACTTCATGATCATCATCCATCTGTCTGCTTCAGTTGTACTGCACTTGTGGACGATTCTCGTCCAGAGTCATGACTTCTATACGGTATTTCCCATAGAGTACAGCTATTTCGCTTTGCACTATTTCCTAGGCTTTGCGTGGCGCTCATGGACCATTAAACTTATAAAAAATGCTTCAAAAGGTACCCATTAACAAAAGGTGTAAGTAAAAATGAACGGAATTAATCGCAGGCAATTTCTCTCTCATAGCGGAACATTTATCACTGTTCCAATTCTGCTAAATACCCTTGGCCCATTTCTGAAACCGCTCATGGCTAATTCAAGGATGACTATTCCTGATGAATTAAATATACCGATTCTCAAAGCGCTGGGGATTGGAATAAGCGCACCTAATCCACATAATACCCAAGCGTGGAAGTTTAAAATCCTCAGTGACTATGAATGTCTATTATACGTCGATGAAACGCGCTTATTACCGGAAACCGATCCCCCGGCCAGACAAATCCATATCGGCCAGGGCACCTTCCTCGAAACATTGGTAATTGGTGCGGCGGGATTGGGTTTTGACAGTGAAATCAATTATTTCCCCGAAGGGTATTATGATTTATCTGAAATCGGTATCAAACCGGTGGCGCATATAAAACTCATCAAAAGCGTTAAAATAACCGAGGATTCATTACACGATAGTTTGCCCAAAAGACAAACTAATCGAACACCCTATACCGGCCCTGTCATCACCCAAGCTGAATTCGACACAATTCATACCATGGTCAAATTGAATGGCATCAAACTTGGGTTCATCAATAATGCGAACGAAATAGAGAAACTGAATTCAATTTTTTTAAAAGCGATGGAAATCGAAACCAACACTTATCGTCTCTATGATGAAACAAAAATTTGGTTTCGGTTCAATGATCAGGAAATTGAAAAAAATAATGACGGCCTTTCTTTGGGCAGCAATGGTATGTCCGGCTTAATGAAATGGTTTGCAGAAAAATTCTTTCTTTCACGGGATTCCTGGCATTCAGAAAGTAACAAAAAGGCAGGATTAAATAATTTTCAAAAAGCTGTCGAAAGTTCCCGCGGATTCGTCTATATCCAAACGGATACAAACAACCAATTGGATTGGGTTAAAGCAGGACGGGCGTATACCCGTCTAAATCTTGCGGCCACAAAACTTGGACCAGCCCTCCATCCCATGAGCCAAGTCCAGCAAGAATACCCGGAGATGAAAGAAACCCAAGCAGAATTCAATTCATTATTGGATGTAAAGGAACCGGGTAAAATACAGATGGTTGCAAGATTAGGAAGAAGTGCTTATCGGTATGATCTATCGAGAAGGTCCGTTAATTCCATGTTGATTAGATAAGATGTGAATTGTACAGTACGTAAATCAGTTGAACAGGCTTGAAACGAGGAAGCCTTATGACGATTGATCATAATTCATCTTGGTTTAATAGATATCCTATCGCTTCGTTTTTTATTTTAGCACTCGGGATTTCATGGGCGGGCTGGATTCCCTTTGGGGCGTCCAAAGCAGGGGTGATTTCCTGGACGGTGCCCGATGAAGTGCCCATGTTCACCCAATTTGGACCGGCGATTGCCGCCCTGGTTTTTATCGGATTCAGAAATGGTCAACAAGGCCTGCGGCTACTTTTAGCGAAATTAATTCAATGGCGGGCCCGTATTCACTGGTATGGTGCTGGCCTCTTTATAACCCCTTTGGCTGCAATGGTGGTCATTGGCATTCATGCCTTGATCGGCTGGTCAACCCCTGAACTGGTAAACCTTGCAGAACTGCATCGCCGTTATGTTGAATCCATCCGGACCGGTGGTTGGAATGTACTGGAGCCGGTCCCAAGACCGACGATTGGTTTTATCACCTTTTTAGCTATAATTGCTGAAACAGGATTGCCGGGGGCGCTGGCAACTTTCATTTTCACCGGACTCATGTTTGGCGCACTTTCTGAAGAACCGGGATGGCGCGGCTATATGCTACCGCGGTTACAGGGCCGTTTCGGATCGCTCAAGGGCAGCCTGATCCTAGCTGTTTATTGGGGGCTGTGGCATACGGGTCCCGATTTTTGGATGCTGACCTTTCGGGGCGATCCCAGGGCCCTGGCTTTCCCCATTGTGATAACGATTGGTTCGGTTCCCCTGGCAATCCTTTTCACTTGGATTTACAATGGATCAGGTGGCAGCCTTCTATTGTCCGTGCTATTTCATGCCTCCCTGAATATGACCTATTCCCTAATGGGATTGACATGGCCGGAAGTACCGTTCCAGTTCCGCTACGTGGAGTTTACAGTCGTATTCTTTTTATTCGCATTAATTGTGGTTTGGGCTACGAAAGGACAACTCGCTTTTAAGACAGGTGAAGATGATGAGTCATCAAACCCAAATTTGATTTGATTCAGGTGTGTTGGTGAAAAACTTTTTCTGTATTGAGTTTGAGGTCACAACCAGGAAGGTTGATTAAATAGTAGGAAAGAATCTCGATAACCGGAGATGGTTGCCTGCCTAGCTAGTTCAAAATTGGACAGGCCATATTTCTAAAAGTAGTACCGGTAGACAGGCCGTACAGTGCGTCAAGCATCCCCCGCTTGCACTTCGTTACGGTCGGGCAGGCTGCTTGACGATTAAAAGATACAGATCAGCCATAAACCATCCAACCTACTCCCCCCGTCTATATCATGCAGGTGGGAGATGCTAGATGAACATAGGATCAAGGAAAGCGCTTCTGTCTTTCTTCTAATTGGGTAATGATATCCAAACCAAGCTTCATAAATCCCGGGATGTCAGCGGGTTTAAGGGTCATCCTGCGATAAAAGAGGATGATTCCATTTCCTTTGACTTCCATACTCAAGTTAGGATGAGCCTCAAACATTTCAATGAGGGTACCACTGAGTAACCAGGTGACCGCGCCTTCGTCATTCCCCTGAACGATAAACTCTTTGCTAAAAACAGAATGACTTGGAAAGTTTATGTCTTGGAGTCCCACCAATTTATGCAGTTTATCAAAAGATCTTTCCGGACGCACGACCATATCAGGCAACTCAAGTTTTGCCGGTTTGATATACAAAACCGTTTGAGAAGTATAATTAATATCCTCATACCTGCTCCCAAACTGACGCTTGGGCGGTCCGTATCGGAAGCGCCGTTTTTTCCCATAACTAAAATGACAGATTGTCATCGGCATCCCACCCTTTTCACCCTGCATTATGTTGCTCACTCTCGAGTCTCTACTCTTTGAGAATAGGTGAAATCCGGCCAGGGCGGATACCAGGTTTGGGCCACCATTTTGTGGAATAGTTTAATCCGATATCCTTCGCCAGTGATTTAAGTTCCTCCCTCTGTTTTTGTGATCGAGCGCCAAAACGAGCCATGAAAAACCCCATAGCGATGAAACCAAAACCGCCTAAAATCAGACCAGAATTGTTCGTATACACACCAACACCGATTAGACTGAGGCCCATGATTAAGCCGAAGATTAAAAATGACCGCGCACGATTTGCAGGTGTTGATTGTTCCTTCAATTAAATATCCCCAATTTTACTTGTGTGACAACCCTTCCCCGCATTCTATCCCTACTGGCGGATACGGTCGGTCGGGCAGGCTGGTTGTCGCCTCTCTCAATCACTTAATTAAACCAAACGCCAAGCCCCCGCTCTCGCAGATTTTTCCCCAACATGGCTTCGATCTCTTCCGCATCTTTCCGGGTGGGGATTGGGTTATATTTTTCATAGAGCTCGGGCCGGAGTTTAAGCCCGAATTTTTTCGCATATTTATTGGCTTTATACCCTTCTTTATGCTGTTCAAAACGCACTTCAGGTTTTCGGGAGGATTGGCCCACATAGACGCATGGATTCCCCATGAGATATTTTGGATTTTCTTTGCGAAACTTTTTGATATTCGAAACGGCGGGATCCAACTCGATCACGTACACATAATATCGCTTCATCAATAACCGGTTTTATTGGGTTTGGATCAGTGATTCAAAATCGGCTTTTAATTGATCTTTCACCCCGATGATCACCCCGCCATAACTTACCCAAGTCTGGAAAAGTGAATCTATTCTCGTATCCTTATCATACAGGTAATACACATCCCAGGCCACCACATCGGGCTTTTCATAATGTTTACCGTATTGTTTGCCGATGACCTGGTTCCCATCCCAATAATGGGTCACCCGATCTCCCTGGATAGATACACTTTTATGACCCCAATCCGGCCGTTTATCCGACCTGAGCATGGGGAGCCAAACCGCATGAACTATCAAGTCATCATCAGGATAGGTGTCCAAAATATTTGATTGGACCCACCGGGCCCCTTCCAGGCAAACCCCTCAAGTGGGGGATAATAAAAGTACAAGCTGGGGAGAGTCATTTTTTGTATTCAGGATTTCTGTAAAGGCTTCCGGGGTATCCAGGTTTTGAATGGTTATCGGGTCACCTTTTGGCCCGGCACAGGCCATAAATATAAATAAAATGATTAAACTGAAATTTTTAACCATATTCCCGCATTAAGTCATCGTATCCGCCAATCGGTTCTCCATCAATCACAATCTGGGGTACGGTCATGGCCTTCCCAACCTCCATGAGTTTTTTACGACCCCAGCCCCTTTCTTCAATGTTGATTTCTTCGTATGCCCAGCCTTGTTCATCAAAAAAGCGTTTGGCTAAATTGCAATACGGGCAACGGCTGGTGGTATAAATTTTGATATTTTTCATTTTAATTCCCCTGTTTTGGCTCAAGCTGTTTCCAATTTTTAACTTTAAATCCTTCTTCCGCCGCCTCAACCACTTGAATAATTTTTTCTCTCGAAAGTTTCCCCTGATCGTACGTCACAGAATAGACCCACGTATCATTGTCAAACGCATGTTCCGAAACACCCTTCAGCCCATCCAGAGCCTTACCCACGTTAGCGGGTCACCCCAGTCAGAGAAAGCCATTGCGGACATCCATGCCGTCCACTTCAAATGTAACTGACACAGATTTTTCCTGGGCACAACCTATCATTAACAAGAGCGGAAGGATCCATCCATATTTCATAAAGAACTATCGTTTTTGATCATTCAAATCCCAATCGTAGTCTTGGAATTTAATCTTATAGGTGGATAAGTTTACTTTTTCATCTAAATAATGTTTAATGTATTCCAATAGCGTTGTTCCCCCGCTCTCGAAATCTGTTTTATACCATTTGAAAATCCGCGACAAGCAAAGCGTTCCTGCAGCAGGATCAATCCCTACATTTTCAGGATCATTGATAAAATCACGTGTTTTCCGCTCTAATTGCTGATCCAGCTTCTCGCCGGTTAGAATCCGCTGCCCAAGTGGCGGACATGAGTTTGACCCACAATTAATGGCAAAGTGGATTCTGGTGTCCTTAAAATGACCGCGCAGGATTTTATGCTCAATATGATTCAGCGTCATCATTTCTCCGCCAACCTTAAATTTTTTACACCAAAAAACTCCATATCCCCAATCGATCTCCTTCACACTTGAAATATGCGGATTTTCAATGACTGTTTTGATCATGAGTCCGTTATAAACATTGATCCAGTAGGCCTTTTTATCATTACGAGTGGGAAATAATTCCGGATGTGAGATGGGACTCACATTCGCAACAAAATCCAAAAACGGCTGGAGCGCGAACGGGTTTTCACGAATGGATTGGTAATCGACACGCCCACCTTCATCCACATACGTATTCAATGTTTTTTCCAATGCGCTATTGGCGCCATCCAAGGAAATGGCCGGTGCATTTACCGATTGATTGGGTTCAATCCAAAAATTGAAAAACATGATCAATGTCAACATCTTGGAGCCTAGGGTGGAAACGGAATCCGCTTCCACCCCAATTTTGTTTAAGCGGTGGCTTCATTCAAACTGTTCCCCTTCGTTGCAAATAGCAGGGAAACAGCAATAATCAACACCTGGAATTCCATGCCTTTACCGGGCATATCCGGCCCCATGTTTACAGAATTCCAACCATATTGTGCGTGGACCAATGAAATGGCTCCGAGCATCACACCAGTAAAAATGAGCCCCGCAATCCGCGTAGCCCATTCAGGCCCAAAACCGCCATACACGATCAGCAATGCGCCGGCCACTTCCATTGTCGCCAGCAGATAAACCATCAGGACGGGCATGCCCATCATATCGGCCATTCCCTGGGCCATCATGAATTTGGGAAATCCATGGTATAAAAAGGTAGCCGCCAGGGAAACCCGCGGTAGCCAATGTCCGTATCCTGAAAATGAATTGAGTGCATTCATTGTTTTCCTCCAGTTTCTTAATTAATGCTCATATTGGTCGGATCCCCATTAATAGCGGGATTTTCCAGCAGCATGAGCTTTTCGCAAAACCGATCATAATCAAATCCGCCCAAATACCATAGACGGCCATTCACCCAGATTGCCGGCGTGATAAAGGGCTGGCAATGGTCGGGAATATCCTGTTCATTTTCCAGGTTAAACACCTGGATATCAATAAGGGGAAATTGCTTTTGAATCGATTTAAGTTGATTTAAAACACAGTCACAGATCCGGCATGAATTCCGGATGATCACCTGTACAACTGTGTTCTTAGATCCTTTATTTTTATCATTCATCGCGGTGGAGTTTAGGGTTCGGTTGACACCTAAACTGTCCGAGGAATGACAAATCAGGATTTGAGGAGCCAGGATTTATCTAAAATAGCAAAATACCGTCGGGAATAATCAATGACACCGTTACTCGCTAATTGGTTCAAAACAGCATTGACAGTTTGCCGGGCGGTGGCGGTGAGGTCGGCAATTTCCTGGTGGGTGAGAAAAGGGCGAACGGTAATGCGATCGGCTAATTCTTTACCAAAACTATTGGCATACCGTTTCAGGAAGGCGACTACCCTTTCTTCCGCATTTTTAAACACCAAGTCTTCGATGTGGGCTTCGATCCGTTTCAGCCGGAAGCCGATAAACTTGGTAATGCTCAGGTTGAGTTGGGGGGACATGTCCATGATATCCTTGAACATATCCTTATTCACGGCACAAATGATCGCATCTTCAACCACCACGGCTGTATTGCTGTGGGTGTCCTGCCCAAGGAGAGAACTTTCTCCGAAGATCTCCCCCGGCCCCAGCAGATCAAGTGTCGTTTCCCGGCCGTCTTCCGCCAAGCGGGATATCTTAATTTTCCCTTCTTTTAAAATGTAAATCGTATTAGATGGTTCTTCAGGGAAATAAATAATCTCCTTTTTCTTATTGGAGATCATGCGACTATTTGTATCCATGGCCATCATGGCTTTTTTATCCATGCCCTTGAAAAGGTTTATCCCTTCTAAATACCAGAGTTTTGTTTTTTCAGCCATGGGAGAATTTTACACGATTTTAGATATAAAAAAAGCCCCACAGTTTATCTATCGTAGTGAAACGAAAATAGGTGGGGCTTTTATTAAGATATAGTCGGGTTAACTTATTTGTCGTTTTCTACGGCGACTTTGATCACTTTATGGGTGTAATATAATCCCGTGATGGAGAGGGAACAGCCGATCAGAAAAAATAATATTTCTTGCATGTTTAATTCCTATTTTACGGTTGGATGGCTTATTTGGACGGCGAATTTAACACTTTCGCCTTTTTTAAAAAACTATTCTTCTTGTCTTTGACAATCTGAACAATTGCCAGCTTATTCATCAAGCGAATCACCGGATAAATCGGGTCAAATTCCCATTTCCTGACCCCAAAATTCAGGCGGTTGGGCGATGCGTGGTGGTTATTCTGGAACAGTTCACCCAGTGTAAGGAAATCAAATGGCAGCGTATTGCGGGATTTATCTTTGGTATTCTTAAAATTCCGGTAGCCGTATTTATGGCCGCACCAGTTCACAATGGCGCCATGAATCGGCCCCATGAGAAAATGAATGGGCAATAAAAGAAGCAACCACCAAGAGGGTGAAAACAAAAGGTAAAACAAAACATAAAATGTGCCCCAGGCAATTCGGGCAATCCAGTTGTCGGCAATCCGCTCCAACCCGCGCCAATTTGGAATATTCTTTAACAAGTTTTCCTTCACCTTCATTCGGTTATTTACCAGGTCACTGTAAACTTTTTTCGTCCGCCACATCATACCAAAAGCGGTCTTGTAAAATGAGGGTGAATGAGGATCTTCTTTGGTGTCGCTATGGGCGTGGTGAAGACGGTGAAGAATGGCATAACCCCGGGTGTTCAGGTAGGATGATCCTTGGGAAATGAACGTGAAAATATGGAAGAACCGTTCCCAGAATTTGTTCATTTTAAACATCTGGTGGGCACCGTATCGGTGCAGGAAAAATGTCTGCGAAAACAGGGATGAAAACCAGTGCCCTGTGAAGAAAATTGCGATAGCCATAAAAACTCTGTTTAGTGAGGAAAATTGAAGCTGAAATTTACAGCGATTCATATCTCCTTTCTACACCATTGTTTCGGTATAAATTAGGCCTGCACCATCGATTTGAATAATCGAATACTGAAACACCGAATCGCTGAATTTTGGGCTAATTTAATTTCTTGGATCAACCACTCAATTACTGTAACCTTTGGACAGGCGTAGCATCTCAGGTCAGTTAAAAACTAAAGGGATGTGATATGGAATCAATCCAAAATATTTCATCTATAACACAAAATGAACAACCCTTGTTTGAAATGAGGGCATGAATCGCCTTTCTACTATATCATTTCTCATCAGCCTCATTTTTGTGGCCACTACCTGTCGGGAAGACCCGCCCAAACCGCCCCAACGGGCCGAGTGCGACAAAGGCTTTCTGCCCTGCGAAGAAG
>CAYFJU010000074.1:0-15674 GCA_964343505.1 uncultured bacterium | reverse complement strand
GGGCAATTATGCAGCCTGATTTTTTACTTGGTTTAACCTTAGAATACAGGCAGGACACAAATTGTTGCGACGCAAACAATTAGAAATGATTCGCTGTGCTCATCATTCCACTCCAAAAACGGGAAGTTCCCCTTTTGAGGGGTCGACTGTATAAACAGGGGGTGTGTATTAGAGTGTACAAAACTAATAAAAAAAATATTTCAGCAATCGCTACTGAATTCAAGTATAAAAACAAAAAAGCCCCCCGTCTATCTACGCTTCACTACGATAGATAAACATGGGGGGCTTATATATTTTGCTAAATATTTTCTCTTTAACTTTTCAGCCTGAAGTTCACCGGAATTGAAATCCAAACACCGACAGCACGTTCGCGCTGTTTTGCCGGTCTGAAGCGAACCTTGCGGATGGCTTCTGTCGCCGCTTCATCCAAACCAGTGTTGGGAATACCTTTGAGAATAACCGTATCCTTAACGCGGCCTTTTTCATCCACAAAGACCTGAACCACAACCGTTCCTTCAATCCCTGCTTCCTGAGCAATTTCAGGATACTTCGGCCGGATAGGTGAAAGGGGTACAGGCGGATCATCGTAAGGGATGAATTTTACGCGGGGTCCTTCCGGAGGTGGCGGAGGTGCGTCCCAAGCGTCGAATTCATCCAAGTTAAACTCATCCAGTGTAACATCGTCAGCCACGTCTTCACTTTCAGACTCCACCGGTACGGATGGTCTGGCCGGAGGCGGGGGACGATCAAACTGCTCTGTCTGAGGAATGTCAATCTGTTCAATAATAATCTGGACTTCCTCGTCCAGTTCCGATTTAGTTACCACTCTTGGAAAAATCAAAAATGCAGAGATCAGCAGAGCAATCCCTGCAAAGCCGGTAATACGTACAATAATCGGATAGAGGAATTTCAAAGATGCTGATTGTTCCGTACGCATATTAATCTACCGCCGTTTTTGATGAATAATTCAGCTTCAGGGCGTCCGCTTTTCTCAGCTCGGTATGGATTTCACTAATCAACCCCATTTTAGCCCGTTCGTCTGCTTTTAAAGAAACAACAAGCTGTGGGTCTGAGACGCGTTTTTCATACATCACATGCCGCACACCGTCCGCCGCATAAAGCTTGTCTTCAATAGAAACCAAGCCGTCCTTAGACACCCAGATGTGGGATGTATGCCGTTTAGATTTCAATTTTTCGATGCGCTTTGCTTTCGGCAGTGTAATCGGCAGTCCCGAATATTCTCTTAACACCGTTGTGACCATGAAAAAGATCAACAGCATAAAGATAATATCCGGCATTGAAGCGGTGGGGATTTCTGAGTCGAGTTGTGTTTTTCTTTTTAGCGCCATCAGTTGGACTCCGCAATGGATATACGCGTCGCGTTTGCCTGTTTCAACTGATCAATGACAGCCACATAGTCGCGATACGATGCTGCTTCATGGGCTTTTACTGAAATAACCAGCTTGTCATTTTTGGCCAGTTTTTGACGCACCGTTTTTGACAGGTTACGAACCTCTACACCTTCTCCGCCAAGCAGAACATTCCCTGACGAATTGATCAGGCAGTTGAGAATATTCTTCTTACTGATTTCTACTTCCACTCCTTCCGCCGGCAACACCATTCCCAGTCCTTTATCCATATCGATGGTGGTGGTTACCAAGAAAAAGATCAAAAGCAGAAAGGCAATGTCTGCCATTGAAGACGTGGGGATTTCGCCCCCTTTAAATCTGCGTTTTCCCGCCATGAATCAGTTATTTCTGGCTCTTTTTAGCAGCATCCAATTCATAAAGCTGGTCAACCAACTTGACAGAGTTTTCTTCCATATCCAGGATGAGTTTATCAATCCGTGAGACAAAGAAATTCTGGAAGATTTGGATTATCATTGCAGTGATCAGACCAAAGGCTGTCGTCAAAAGGGCCTGTGAAATACCACCGGCCACAACCGCAGGTGAAATATCGTTGGCTGCTTTAATTGCGTCAAACGCAGCAATCATCCCCACAACCGTCCCCGTAAAACCAACCATTGGCGCAACAGTAATGACTGTATTCAGCCAAATCATGTTCTTTTCGAGAAAAGCCATTTCAAGTGATCCTGCATTTTGGATCGCCTTCTCAACCTCTCTCAAACCGCGGTGGGTCCGTGAAAGACCTGCGTGAAAAATTTCAGCCACCGGTCCGCGGGTTTCATTACATAGTTCTACAGCAGCGTCTACGCCTTTACCATCCAAAACTTCAGAAACATCTGTAAAAAATTTCTGAGAGTTAATGGAAGATACAACCAGCGAATATGCACGTTCCAATGCAAACATCAGTCCGAAGACGAGCGAGATCAGAATCGGCCACATAAATGCACCGCCATCAATGAAATATTGAACCATTAAATACCTCCGTTTATGTCAAATCTAATGTTGAAATTATCCCTTATTTCTAAGGAAAGTCAAATATTTAGCTCGCGAATTTAATAGCTATCAGCCAAGAATGCATCAGCTTCGTTAAAATGTTTTAAAGCGTCCATAATCTGGTTATCGGCGTCAATTCTAATCCCCCAGAGTTCGTCCCTACCCCACTTTGCCCCGGCAATTTCTGATTTAAGGATGGTCATTAAATAGGCCTCATTCTTTTTAGTTTCTTCTAAATCAAATTCACCCTCTTCCTGCTTCGCATAGGTCAAAAAGTCATTCAGTGCACTGGCCGGCAGTATCCAATCGCGTTGGAAATTGCGGTAATTATTCGGTAAGTCTAGATTGTTTCGGACAAAGGCCGCACTCCAATTAAACAGGGGGCGGTTTGGGTTTGTCATAATTTTTCGTGTCGCGCCGGTGAGTTCTAATGCCCAAGGGATATGGACATCTGGCGTAATCCCGCCGCCGCCGTATACCGTTCTGCCAGCACGCGTCGTATAGGGCGGTCGCAATTTCTTTAGCGAATCAATTTTAGCCTCGCGATTTTCTGCATACAATTCGCGGTAATAATCTTCATAATTTCCATTATCGAACGGGCGCTGGATCTGCCTACCACTGGGTGTGTAATACTGAGCAATGGTGACACGAATCGCCGATCCGTCACTGAGCCCGGCCTGGCGCTGTACCAATCCTTTGCCAAAACTGGTTTCCCCCACAACCAATCCGCGGTCCAAATCCTGGATGGCCCCGGCCACAATTTCGCTGGCGCTGGCAGACCCCCGGTTTATTAAAACAATAACTGAAAAATTTTCGTTCCCTTTTTGTGGGGAAGCGATAAAGGCCTGTTCGGCTTCTTTACTTTTCCCTCTTGTATATACTAAGGTGTCCTCCCGGGCGATAAAAATATTGGCCACTTCTGCTGCTTGTTCCAGGATGCCGCCGCTGTTGTTTCTCAAATCGAGAATCATGCGATCCATCCCCTGGCCTAAAAGTTTATCAATGGCTTTCCGGACTTCCGGGCCTGATTTTGTCGAAAATCGTGTCAGCCAAACATAGCCGGTACGGTCATCCAGCATAACACTGGCGCGGACACTATATAAAGGAATATCATCACGAATAATGGTAACACTAAAAGGGTCGGCACCGATGCGGCCCACTTTTAAGTCAACGCGCGTTCCTTTTTTACCGCGCAATTTTTTATAAACGTCCTCCCGCTGAATTCCTCTGGCACTTTCTCCGTCAATCTCTACAATCCAATCGCCCGCTTGTATCCCGGCCTTTTCAGACGGACCGCCAATCACCGGGGCAATTACCGTGATATATTCATTCAAAATGTCGAACTCTATACCGATGCCCTGAAACTCGCCGCGGAACATTTCGTCAATATTTTTTTTATCCTTCGTTGAAATAAATACGGAATGGGGATCCAGCTGATCCATAATTCCCTGAAATGCGCCATCCATGAGCGCTTCCATATCCACATCCTGGTAATAAAGCTGATTTATAAAATACAGGATCTGGTTCATGACTTTAAACTTACTCTCAATGATCGAATAAGAATTTTTCTGCTTCGAATAAATGGCCTGATTCAGGGGAAAGGCGATTAACAGCCCGGCGGTAATTACTGCTAACCAGGTCCATTTAGTTGATGATTTAATGCTTTTCATACCCAAAATTTAAAGCTACAGTCCGAAATAAATGACCGTTCGGAGGGTAATTCCCTGGAGGGCTGATTTGGGAGAATCATTAATGGGGATATGACCGTTGAGTTTCCATTTCCCGCTGCCAATGGTCCCTTTATTATAACCGGCGCTGATGCGCAAACCCATCCGGTCAAGAAACTGCCACTTGACCGCTACGTAAGGCTGAAAATTAAAAAACGTGCCGCTGAGTTCTGTCATGGCGCCATTCACGTTAATAGGGCGCAAACCGTTTTCACGGAAACTATTAGCCGCCTCAGTATATGTTCTTCCCAGGGTATCCAGTTCAACCAGCACACTGTCACCCGTTATGTAGCCAAACATATTTTTTCCAAAATCAGCCCATTGCGGGGTTCCAATGTGTTGATCAACAGACAAAGTATAGCGGCCGATTCCCATCAATGCGCCGGCCATAACTTCCAAATCCCGGTAAACAGGAAAAACATATTCGACTGTCATGGCGCCCATCAAAAAATTGAGGCGCGCCTTTACCGATAAATTATCGGAAAATGTGTACAGGGTGTCTCCCTGCAGCTCATTGCCAAAAGCGGGTTGTTGGTAACCGGCAATCGAATCTCTGTCAGCGTACAGTTGCACATCAAATACATTACTTACCTGTGCCGCCCCTATACCGGCGTATCCCCCCAAACGCCACGGCCCGGACATTTGTGCAAATCCCTCACCGCCGTGAAAGACCAATGGCCGGTAAGAAAGGTTTTTTACATTCAATCCTAATTCGGTCAAAATTTGCTGACCCGGCACCGAGTCTAACACCATATACATGGTACTAAAACCAATCCCGCCGCCGTAGCTGGTTTCGGTTGGATAAACATCTCCCTGGGAAGTAGCCAGAGAGGCCGCTAACAGGCAGGTTGTAATAATTTGTTTCATCAAGTCAGAATAGGAGCTAAACAATTAGCATTCAATTTATTCAGTATGTCCTGAATATCGAAAGATAATTGTGCTTCATTTGGTCGAATATACGTGGCCTTTCTCTTGATATATTCGACGGTGAACACCTATATTTGGACGAACCTGTAGGTAAGGGTATTCATATTATCAAAGGAACGTCCCCAATTTTATCCATTTTAAATGTCCAGAGGAAACCTATTGTTTTTTAGGTGTCCAATCCGGTTATTCGTTTTTACCTGTGGCTGGTTGACTGCCGGAAATCTTTATGTTTTTGGCACATTTGATTTCAACCATAACGGCAAAAGTGAAATACTGAAACTGGGCGGCCTTTCGGCCCAATTGGAATATGTCGAGCTTGACGCCGACGGCAACCATCAACCATTATGGGACTATTCTCCTGAGGATGGTTCAACAATTATCGATGCAAAATTCAGCGATTTAAACCAGGACGGTGTTGAAGAACTGATTATCATTCAGCGGTCTAACGGCAATTCTCATTGGTTAAAAGTATTTGAATGGAATGGGAAAGGGTTTTCATCCAATCCCAAAGCGATTAAAAATGGCGGTCCGGGGGCCGATAAAATCCGACCCGCAAATCTTGCGGCCTCGGCCAATACACTCGCTGTTTCAATGTCCTCTCCCTCCCGCCGTATTGATTTATTTACCCTTCGGTTGGAAGAGGGCACATTACTGAAATCAAACAGTCAGACCCAATCAGGAACACTGGTGAATAATGGCTACGGTCCTGTGTATGGGGGGCTTTTTTCCGGGAAAGGGGAAACATTTGCCGCGCTCATGAGCCCGGAAGGCAATGTGCTCAAAACCAGTGTTTTTTCCCTATCAAACCAGGGGAAAGAAATCGCATCCGACATTTTGGTTATGAATGGCGCCCGAGTTGTGTTGGGCCCGGATATTCAACCCTTTGATGAAAACAAGGATGGGCGCGAGGAGCTGCTGGTACCCTTCGCTACCGGTGAGGTATATGCCCTGGCGCTTTCTGACAGCGGCCTTACGTTTAGCGAAAGTAGGTTAAGTCAATCCGGGATGTTTGGCATGAAATCTGCCGCTGGTGAGGTTGAGATCAATAATACGATTTTAGCGCGTATAGAAAATGGGCTGTATGATTCCATTTTAGGTGAACCCCGGCCCGCAATCAGTGATTCAGTTCTTTTGCTTGTGACAGATACGCTTATGCTGGGGGACACCTTAAACCTGTTTGTTTTGCCGGATTCATCATCAACCTTTTACAGCTTCAATTGGCGGGCCGTGCCCCCTTCAGGAATGCAGTATAATCCCAGCGCTTACCAAATTGAATGGATTCCTACCCGGGATCATATCGGTGTTGTAGATGTTTCATATGCATTAAATACGCGGGTAAGAGAAGAGCTCATGAGCGGCGAAGATGAACTGGGCGATACACACCATATGCGCCCTGTTTTAGCGGCCCATGATTCATCGCTGGTCATCCTTGTGGGAGATACGATCAAGCCGCCTGAACCGTTTGTGCTCCTTCCGCCGCGCTTTCACCGCATATCGGTGGAAACAAAAGATATTGACGAACAAGACCGTTTTGTCTTCGAAGGGGAAACACCTTTTAGCGCAAATACGGTTAACCTAAATGATGTGATTACCGTAGACGTATCAGCAAATCTAAGTACGATTAAACAAGATAAGACATCTGCCTTTAATTTTAAATCATCTGCCGATAAGCCTGATTTACTTGTAACCCTTTCCCTGGTTCATGATCTTGACAGTAATATTCTTTTTGCCTCTATTTCACCCCCGCGTGATACCGTTCCCCAATCCTTTGATCCGGAAGGATTCAATACCAACTTTTATCAATATCCGGAATATTTCTTTGAAGGGTTTCCTTCTAAAATGGCCTTGGATTCAACCCGCAATGGTCGTCTTTCATTATTAACATCCGACAAGAAAATGTCTGGAATCGTTTCACTCACATCTCCCCTTCATAGTCAAGATCATGAGGTTTCAATTTGGTATTACGGCGGGCGGCCCTATGCCATCCGGGGTGATATAAACACCAAGGAGAACGGCTCCCATAAGACATTAACCGAAATTGATTTTGAATCTTCATTTATACCTTTGCGGATTTACGGCTCATTACGGAGGGCACGTCTGGACACCTTTGTCTTTCATGCAGATTCGATCCCGGATACGTTAAAAGCAAAAACAGATTTTCAAACTTTTTATTCAACCGCCACTGAACTCGAAGAGATAACGCCGCCACCGGCTGATGCCGTTCAACCCACCGAAGCGGCTGAAGAAGTTCCGGAGCAAAAACCCGTTTCGGTAGATTCAAAAAAGGGTGAAATTATTCCTGCAGACTCGCTCGTAGCGATACCGGTAGAACCGACTGGTGCATCCGCCGATACATTGTCGATAACCCCGGAAGCGCCCGCCCCTGTTGCACCAGACTCCATTAACATTCCCGAACCCCAAGCATCGGCAGACAGCATATGAGAGGCATAAAACTCACATTCATTATCATGGCCGCTGTAAGTGTCCTTCTGGCCCAGGGTTTGAAAATCACCCACATGGAAGGTACCTATGATCTGGATGGCGACGGTCTCCAGGAATTTGCCTCCGTTGAAGAGGGTCTGGTGGTAAATAAAAAATTATCTGTCATCCGTTATTATGAACTGGATGAGGACGGCTACCAGAAAATGGGCTGGGAGCTGGAGGCGCCGGACGGACTGCTGGGAAATTTTGTGGATGTTGAACTCGGCGACTTGGATGGCGATGGAATCCCGGAACTTATTACAGTTTCTAACCTGGCTGAGCCCGATCAAGACGAACTGCTGCAGCCCATTGCATTTTATTATTATTGGGATGGGGAGCGCTTCAGCGAAGATGCGGGTAGTGTGCTCAATTTATCCGGGGGCAGAAATTTCGTGCGCGGTCACAATTTTGTCCTGATGGATTTTGATGGGGATATGGATCAGGAACTGGCCGTATCCCTGGGAAGCCCATTACGTGAAATTGTGATTCTTGATCTAAATGATGACGGCGAATGGGTGGTCATACAGACGGTTAAGCCGGACGGGATGCGTTCAGGAATCGGCGCCATTTATGTGTCTGCAGTGGATTGGAACCGGGACGGATATGATGAAATTATCGTAATCTCGCCCGAAGGTGACATTCTGCGGACACAGCCATTTTATAATATTGGGTCTGAATTGGTCATGGGTGATGGGCAGGAAACACCTATCCCCGGTTTAGATGGTTTAATCCCGACAGCAATTTCGGTATCCGATTGGGATAAGGACGGAACCAGCGACGTTTTGCTACCCTTTTATAATGGGGATATTGTATCCTTAACGCTGGCGGATGATTATCTGTCGGTTGAAAAATTACCCGTAGAGGGCGGGCCTCTTTCCGGTATGCAGGTCACCGATTTTAACCAGGATACCTATGATGATTTGTTGTTGGTCTCGGGCGATATGAACATCCTCACCCTGGCTTATGGCAGTGCGAAAGGGCTTGTGGAACCGGCAGAATATTTTACACTGGAAGACGAAGTGGTTCGCGGTGCCCAGGTGTTTTCAGCCCTCCCGGTTGTCATCCGCGGTATTTATACCGGTTCAGTCATTGCTGCCGGATGGGATGGCTATGAAACAATTCTGTTTATGACGGAGCTTGGGCACGGCCCCGAGCCGGAAAAACCGGACGTGGCGAAGCTTGAGCCACAAGCAGAAGATGTGTTGGATGTTTTTCCACATATTCCAAAAGAAGAAATTTCTCTGCCCCAAATTCCAAAACCGCTTGAAACCATGGGCCAACCGCTTCCCAAAGGCATTTTACCCCGGCACGTCTTAACCGTAAATCAATCATTTGCATACACCCTCCCGGAAGAAGAGAAAAAAGAATTCTACAGTTTCCGGTGGCTGCAGCCGCCCCCAAAAGGGATGTTCTTTCATTACGATTCACGCTCGATTCGCTGGGTTCCCGACGAAACCCAATTAGGCGCGTATAAGTTGGCCTATCATGTGGAGCGCAAGTTGGGTGAAGAAGTCACGCCCATGACCGCACCTGAGGATTCCCTGCTCACCTATAAGGTGGTGCCAAGCCTGGAAGGTGATGACGAGCGCCTGTGGATTTATGTCAACGATCCGCCGATAATCGCTTCGGAGCCCCTAGGAACAGAATTTGTTGCGGGCGATACATTTATCTATAAACCCACCGTTTTAGACCGCAACCCCGATGCAGCGTTGAATTTTCAATTAGAGACTTCGCCGGATGGAATGACCGTTGGAGACGATGGTATGATGGTCTGGCAGACTGATTCCACCCATGTGGATGTTTACAATGTGCGCTGGGTGGTCAGCGACGGTTTTGACCGGGCAGCCCAAGACTTTTCACTTTTTGCCCGGGCGGGTGTCAAAATTTTATCGGAAGCAACAACCGATGCCGCCGTGGATGAGCCTTACCGCTATAAGGTGGAAATCTGGCGTCCCGACCTGGAACATATTTTAACTTTCAGTCTGACTGAAAATCCTGAGGGCATGACCATCGATGAGAGCGGAGTGGTCTCCTGGACGCCGAGCCTTACACAGATTGATACACAACGGTTCACTGTAAAGGTGAACCATGGTGTGGCGGTTGATTCTCAACAAGTTGCTCTTTACGTGAACCATCCACCCATCGTTGAAGCGGCCCCGATGCGGATGAATGTGGTTAATCTTGGTGAAGAATATCGTTTTCAACTGGACATATCCGACCCCAACAGTAAGGATGACCTTATTTACACTGCCCATGAAATGCCGGATGGTATGCGCATGGATCCCTATAGCGGTATGATTGTTTGGGAACCGACCCGTGACAATATCGATTTTTCACATTTAATGATTGAAGTCGGAGACGGTCGCGCAACCCGCCTGATTGAGGCTGATTATTTCGTCAATGCACCCATTAATATTGTTTCCATCCCTCCCATGCAGGGCAGCATTGGTGAAACATACCAATATCCTGTTATGACTTCGGACATGAACAGCGGCGCATTGCTGCCTTATGATCAGGTTGTTCCACTGGAATCAACTGAAAATTACCGTATTTATGCCATCCAGATCAGCGATGATGTTTATATTGAAAATATCGATCGCTATCTCATGGATTGGCAAAACGCCGAAACGGTTTATTTAACGGAACATGATGATGCTGATACCCTTTCATTGGAGGTATCGCGCCTGAATTTGAAAAAATATGTCCATTCTATTTTTTGGGAAAATGAGCGCTTAAATGTTATTGTTGAGTCGGTTGACGATCGCACGGTGGCGATTAAAGATATCCTGTGGGAATTTTTTCAAGGCAATAAAGGACGGCCACCAAAAGTTGTGGCGCGAAAACTGAGCCCGGTAAAATACACACTTTTGGAATTCCCGGACGGCATGGAGGTTGACGAATACACCGGGACAATTTCCTGGACTCCAACAACGGACCAGGTGGACAAACAGCGCGTGTCCTATCTTGTGTCAGACGGGTATACCAAAGATGAGCAATCCTTTGATATTTATGTGAACCATCCGCCGGTCATCGTATCCAACGCGCCTGTAAACGCCATGGTGGGAGAGGTGTTCAAATATCAGCTTCAGGTAGAAGATAAAAATCAGGATGCTGACCTGTTATTCGCGCTGCTCAAGGCGCCTCAGGGGATGCAAATGAGTAAAAACGGAAAAGTGGTCTGGATCCCGAAATCCGGGCAGATTAATGAAAACCGGTTTACCGTCCAAGTGTCAGATGGCTACCGAATTGACACCCAGGAAGGGAAAATATTTGTTAACATTAATCCCAACATTATTTCTACGCCGCGGCCCGTTGCCCTTACCGGACACCAATACAAATATCGGGTCGTGGCGGAGGATTTGAATAAAGATCAGGTCGCCTATAAGGCGGTGAAATTACCAAAATATTCCACCTTCAACCGAAAAACCGGTATCCTAAGTTGGAAGCCGCGGCCCAATCAGCGGGGTCCCAACGATATCATTTTAATCGCCATGGATGCCCGCGGAGCCGTAACATCGCACGAGTTTCAAATCCATGTTTTTGAAGATCCCAGCGCCCGGCGAATGATCAATACCGGGTGGCCGCTATTGCTGTCCTTTGTGGGCGTAATGTTTGCCTGGGGTATGGCGCAGATATAGAAATTGTCAACGACCGATAATATTTAACATCCGTTTTTCTGACTTTGGGCCGAGTTTGAATTCAACGCCAATACTGTATAAATCAATACCAGACAGATTCAACTGCGCTAATTTTACCATATCTTTTTCCGTAGTAACGGCAATATCAGCCTTAGATTTTAAAAGACGCGTCTTTGCTTCTTCAACATCCGCCTGGGAATATTCGTGGTGATCTACAAATGTCATTTCATCCATCACCGTCAAGCCGGCATTTTTTAGTGTTCTGAAAAATCCATCGGGATCACCCACTGCGGAAAGGGCGATTACTTTCATTCCCTTAACGATATCTCTCTGGTATCCCTTATGGGAGGTCAAATTTCCGCTGATTAAAACACTTCGAAACCGGGGTAGCCGGGACGATCTCGCCAAATATCTCAAAAAGGGTGCCGGTTTTTGCAGGTTTGATTTCGTCAGGACTAATACATGAGCTCGCCGCAAGTGAACCCACGGTTCACGTAAAAATCCATAGGGAAGCAGTTTATGAACGGCGCGGGAATCTTGGCTGTTGATGAGGACAATATCAATATCCCGTTCGATCGCGCGATGCTGAAAAGCATCATCCATAAGAATCACATCCGGCTTAAAGCGATCTACCAGGAACATGCCGCCGCGATGCCTGTTTTCATCAACAACAATCGGAATACCGGGAAGGGTCTTGGCCATTAGGGTCGGTTCATCGCCAAAATTTCGCCAGTCATTCACGGGGGTTTGGCCATCTGTAACGAGCTGGGTGCCGGCTGTTTTACGCCCATATCCCCGGCTCAGCACAGCCACGCTCGTTCCGTTCCTTGAAAGAAGTTTCGCTAAATAAATGACTGCCGGTGTTTTCCCTGTTCCGCCGGTAGTAATATTCCCGACGCTGATCACTTTTGTGGGCAGTTTTCTGGAAACAAAAAAGCCCAGGTTATAAAACAAATTCCGCCAAAACAGGATGCCCCAATACAGCATCGCCAAGGGAAAAAGAATATACCTCAGTTTAGGTTCAATCGGCTGTTTCCATCCCGACACGGCGTTCGGCTTCTTTCTCTAATTTATTTAAGGCGTCTGATAACCTTTGCGCACAATCAGAAAAACTGTCCGTTTTTTTAAATACCATCGGCGCACCAAAAAGCTGTACCGTTTTTCCAAATGGCTTAGCCAGATAAAAAGTGTCCCAATTATTAAACGACCAGTGTTTTGTGGATTGACCAGCGGTAGGTATCACCACGGCACCTGTTTTCTGGGCTGCGCGGATTGCACCTGCTTTCGGAATTTTGGCCGGCCCCTGAGGACCATCAGGGGTAATACCAAACACATTCCCCGGTATTTTCAGTATATTTAACATTTCATCGTATGCTTTGCGACCGCCGTCCGTAGAAGAGCCCCGAATTACTTTCCATCCCAATTTATTACCAATTCGCGATACGATTTCGGCATCCGGATAATGATTTCCCGCCATACCATAAAATTGTTTTTTTGCTAACCCCATTAATACAGTTAATAGGGTGCTGTGCCACGAGGCGATGATAACCGGTTTGCCACTGGCGATGGCATCTTCATAATAATGCTCGCCCTCGACCTCCCATTGATTGGTGTTATAAAGAAACCGGAGGATCCGCGGACCAATCGTTCCTCCAAACCATACCAGGAACCTATTTTTTAATCTTTTTTCGTTTTCTGGATTAGCCATGATTTGTTCTTTTTATAATAAAATCCGCGGCACGATCATATACGCCCGGCAGGCCCAAAGATCGTCTCACTTCATTAAATCCATCCAGCATGGATCTTCTTTCGTGTGAATGTTCCAACAACGGTTTTAAAGCGCTGGTAAGGTTTTTGGACGTTACAGTATTTTGTAAAAATTCCGGTACGATTTTGCGCCCTGCAATGAGATTAACCATTGCGGCATAGGGTGATTTGTTCAATTTTTTGGCGATCAAACCTGATAAAGTTGACAGTTTATAACACACAACTTCCGGGGTGTCTAAAACCGCACATTCAAGGGTCGCAGTCCCGGAGGCGGTCAGGGCCGCCGTTCCATAAGCCATCGCTGCGCGTATATCATCTTCTTCAATTAATAGGCCCTGAATTGAATCGGGAATCGTGACGCCGCTTGCTTTTCCCACAACCACTTTTAAATCCGGCTTTTCACGGCGAAGCTTTTCAACCGTCTCACAATAAACTGGCCAGTGCCGGTCAACTTCCTGCTGCCGGCTGCCCGGTAGTAAGGTCAAGATTGTGTCCGATTCATTTAAATGGTGTTTCGCCAAAAATTGTACTTTATCGGTCTGCGGTCCTTTGATCTCGGAAAATGGGTGCCCCACAAAATTGGTGGGAACGCCGCGCGCCTCAAACCACTCCTGCTCAAATGGAAATATGCAAATTGACTGGTCAATATAATTTTGAAACGCCTTGATTCTGTTTTCTTTCCAAGCCCACAATTGGGGTAAAATAAAATAAGTGATGGGAATATTCAAACCGTGACAATTTTTAGCCAAGCGTAAGTTGAAACCGGGGTAATCAATTAAAATAACCCGATCCGGGCGCAGTTCTCTCAATTTTCCCAACGATTCGCCCATGACATTTAACATAAAAGGCAGGTGCTTCACCACTTCAGAAAAACCCATCATGGCCAGCTGATCGGTGTGATACATACATTCAAATCCTTCAGCAATCATTTTGTTGCCCCCGTGGCCCACAAAGCGGCAGGCCGGATCCTGTTTCTTAATGGCATGGATCAGCTTTGCGCCGTGGAGGTCGCCGGATGCTTCACCGGCAACAATAAAAAATGTGGGTGAGTTTGAGCGCGCACTCAAGGGCGGTTCACCGGTAAGGATCAAGCATTAGCTTATGAAAAAAACTGTATTCGCAATACAATCAGAATGAGGAAAAAAGTCACATTCTGGAGAGTGCGTTTTTCGGTTTTAAGTGTTTTGATAATTCCGGCCGGGGCCCGGTTGTCCGGGCTGTCCCAGCGGGAAAGACGTGGAAATATGGCCGGGACATTTTCTTTATATTCATCATATGCCGATCCAAACAACTTTTCTAACGTTTCTTCTTCCAGCGAAATAATGAGAGAATATTGAATCAGAAAAAATGCAAATGTTGTTGCGGCCATTAACCAAACATTTGCCGCGCCGGCAATCATCACAATCCCCACATACATGAACATGTTTCCCACGTATAGCGGATTCCGGACAAAAGCATAGGGGCCCGATGAACATAGGGCCGGCGCTCCCACATTACGCGTTCTTGTTTCTCCACCGGCGTAGGACACGGCCCAAATGCGTACCAATTCACCGATTAATAATGAAGTGATTCCTAAGGGCAAATAGGCATTCTCCGGCCGCGCAAAATAAATAATCATAAGGGCAATAGGGATCGGGGTATAACTCCTGTATTTGAAGAAAAAATTGCGAATATCCATTAATGCAAGTCCTCTAATATTTTATCGTGAATTTGAATGGCCACATCCAGAGCATTTCGGCCTGCCAAACCGTCTACAATGGGCTTCGATTTTCCCTGAACGGATTTCACAAAATTCTCCAGTTCCATTTTCATGGCATCCTGTTTTTTAATTTCCGGTTTTTCATAAAAAATTTGTCGATGTTTTCCATTGGACTCCAACGGCGCCGACATAATCGCTGCCGGGTCAGTTTGATCGGCATCCATAACTTTATAAACTTCTGTCAGCCCGATCAAGAAATCAATTGTGATGTATAAATCCTGCTGAAATACTTTTACTTTTCTAACACGGTCTTTCGCCACCCGGCTGGAGGTGATGCTGGCAACAGTACCATTCTCAAAGCGGATTCTGGCGTTGGCCATATCCACCGAATCTGTCATGATCGAAACGCCACTGGCATGAATATGTTTTACCGGTGAATTGACAAAGGCCAGCACTAAATCTATGTCATGTATCATCAAATCCAGTACAACCGGAACATCCGTTCCGCGGCTCATGTATGGCGCCAGGCGCTGCACCTCAATAAATTTTGGATTAATATCAAAATCGGCCAGGGGGAGCAGTGCGGGATTCAGACGTTCAATATGCCCCACTTGTATCAGGGTATTATTTTTATCCGCTAAAGCGAGCAATTCATCTGCTTCTTTTACTGTTTTTGTAATCGGTTTTTCAATAAAAACGTGCTTCCCGTTTTTGATACAAATTTCCGCTACATTTTTATGATATCGCGTCGGTGTAACAATTGAAACCGCTTCTACTTCATTGAGCAACTTTTCCAGTGAATCGAATGATGATGTTTTAAACTTTGCCGCGATTTCAACACATCTTTTTTGGTCCACATCATAAACGCCAATCAGGTTTGCATTTTTTAACCTTGAATAGTGTTTGGTGTGGTGATGGCCGAGGTGCCCCACACCAATTACGCCAACATTTGTTTTTTGGTTCATATTCATCATAAAATTTGAATTTAAACGCGCGAAATTACAGCGGATATTTTATAGGTTGGTAAAAGTATAAA
>CAYFJU010000073.1:0-16812 GCA_964343505.1 uncultured bacterium | reverse complement strand
AAAAAATCATTTGAATAACCAAAGAGGAAACACATGAGAGCTAACCACATTCGAAAGGCCGTGGCACTATATATAGTGCTGTCAGCCGGTTTTGTGATGGCCCAGTCCACGGGTACCATTTATGGTAATGTGGCAACTGATGAAGGCGCACCATTGGCTGGTGCGAATATCATCGTTGTCGGTACCGAACATGGTGGTACATCCGATGGAAATGGGTTTTATGAAATTAATGTTCCCCCCGGTACCTATTCAGTTCGCGCTGAATATATCGGATATGAAAGCAGCACTGCCGAGAATATTGCGGTTGCTGAAGGTAAATCAATTCAGGCTGACTTTTCATTATCAACTTCTGCTCTGGCTGGTGAAGAAGTGGTTGTTACAGCCTTAGGGATTAAACAAAAAACAAAAGCATTGGGATTCTCCCTGACTGAAGTCAAGGGTGAAGAACTTTCCCTGATTAAAGAAACAAACGCCATTAATTCCCTCCAGGGTAAGGTGGCCGGTGTAAATGTTACCTCCAACGCCACCGGGTCTGCTGGATCCAGCCGTATCATTATCCGCGGTAACAGTTCACTGACCGGTAATAACCAACCGCTCTATGTTGTTGATGGTATTCCTATCAGTAACGTGAACAATGGTTCAGCCGGTATGTGGGGTGGCTCCGATGGCGGAGATGGTATCTCCAGCATTAATGCTGATGATATTGCCTCTGTCAGTGTGCTTAAAGGGGGCGCTGCAGCTGCCTTGTATGGCGCTCGTGCCGCTAATGGTGTCATTATAATTAATACCAGGGATGGCCGCGGCCAAAGTGGTTTGGGTGTACAGTTCAGCAGCTCTGCCACCTTCGATAATGTGGATACAGGCTTAACCGATTACCAGACCGAATACGGCCATGGTTCAAAAGGTGAAAAACCAACCACAGCTGCATCGGCATTAGATGATAATGGTTATGCATGGGGCGCCAAACTGGATGGCACCAGTGTTATTCAATGGGACGGTGAATCCAGACCTTATTCTAGTGTCGGTAATAATCTCAGCAATTTCTATTCAGCTGGGAAAACTATAGTTAACAGTGTTGCACTTACCAGTGGATCTGACGCTTTGAATTATCGTTTTTCGGCAACTGAATTAGATAATGAAGATATTATGCCCGGTGCTGGATTGAATCGCAAATCATTTTCTTTGAATGCGAATGCTGTCCATTCTGATAAAATTACATCTACAATTAATATCAAATACGTGAATGAGGATGTGACCAATCGGCCGCGCATGTCTGACTCACCCGGTAACGGTAACTACACGGCAGCAACCCTTGCGCCCAGTGTAGATGTGCGGACGATGAAAGGGCTAAGTGGAACGGGTATAAACGAGGATGGAAAAGAACTTCGAATTTCCACCAGTTCGTATACGACCAATCCATATTGGTCTGCCTACCACTTCAAAAATAACACCCGTAGAAACAGGTTCATCAACTCTGCAACGGTGAGATACAATATTTTAGAATGGCTGTATCTCTCTGGCCGGGCTGGTCTTGACCACTATACGATCAAACGAACCTACCTAACGCCATGGGGTACGGCTTATAGTAAGAATGGAGCGATGGGTGAACAATCCAGACGCTATTCCCAGATTGATGCGGATGTGATGCTGGGTGTTGAAAGAGAATTAGCCGCAGGTATTTCAACAAACTCTTTCGTTGGCGCTTCCAGGAACTTTATCAAGCAGGAAAATCTAACTGTGAATGGTAATACTTTTGTTATTCCCGGCCTGGAAAATGTAAGCAACCTTAAAAATAGAAGCGGTTCCCAGTCATTTTCTGAACAAGCTGTTGGGTCTTTAACCGGATCATTTGGCTTGTCCTATAATGATTATGTCTATCTGACTGCAACAGCACGGAAGGATTGGTTTTCAACTCTTTCCGCCCCAGGCAAGGAATCTCCAAATAACGACCTCTACACTTCATACAGTGCCAGTTTTATCCTTTCCGAAGCGTTAAGCCTTCCGGGAATGGTTGACTTTGCCAAACTCAGAGTCGCTGTATCGAATGTAGCTGGCGGCGCTGATAGTCCCTACAAACTTGCCTTAGCCTATGGCATTTGGGGCTCAGGACACCAGGGTGTATCCTATGGTGGAATCAACGGTGGATCAATTCCAAAATTGGATTTGATTGCTTATAGTAAATCAGAAACTGAATTTGGTTTAGATACCAGAATGTTTGGTGGCCGGTTAAGAGTGGACATGGCCTATTATAAGAATACTACTACCGATGATATTGTGGGTGTCAATGCCTCCAATACTTCCGGTTATGGCAGTGCCGTGGCCAACCTCGGTAAAATTGAAAACTCCGGGATTGAATACTTGATTGCTGCTACACCAATTAGTACCAGAGATTTCTCATGGGATGTGAGTCTCAATGGCGCCAATAATAAAGGTATCGTTGTGGCCACCAATGATGTAAATGGTAATATCGGCCTTGGTGGACCAAGAACGAGAAATGTTCAAATCCTTCATATTGTTGGGAAATCTTATGGTTTGATCCATGGTGAATCTTTTGCCCGTGCAGATGACGGCACCATCATGTATGATATTGATTCCAATGGTATTCCCAGGCCCAAGAAAGGCGGTTGGAAAGTCCTCGGAGAAGGTGTGCCGCCCCTCACCATGGGAATCCAAAATAATTTCAGGTACAAAAGCTTCAATGTTGGCTTTCTCATTGACGGTAAATTTGGTGCGCAAATCTTTTCCGGTACCAATACTACTGCCTACTGGAGAGGGCTGCACAAAGATACCCTTGAAGGCAGAGAAAACGGCCTGAAAGTGAGTGGTGTGGATGCGGCCACCGGTCAAAAAGGTGAGTGGACAGTAGCTCCTGAAAACCTGGCCACCTATTATGGTCGCCTCTCTGGTATCGCCGAGCACTTTGTTTATGATGCGGATTACTTGAGATTATCTCGATTGAGAATTGGTTATAGATTACCCAATTCACTCATCAGTAAAACACCTTTCCAAAGTGTAAACGTTGCTTTCATCGCCAAGAACCTTTTCTACCTGAAGAAAAGTGTTAAAAATATCGCTCCGGAAGCTGCTTATAACATCAGCAATGCTCAAGGTTTGGAATACTACGGTGTTCCTGCCACTACGAGTTACGGCTTTAGCTTAAACGTCAATTTCTAGGAGAATTGAACATGAAAAGAATAATATTAATTTCATCGTTGGTACTATTGGTCACAGCCTGTGATGATGGATTTGCCGACATGAATGTGAACCCTAGTGCCGCATCTCAAATCAAAGCAGAATACAAATTCACGGCCATGCAGCTCCAGACGGCCGGCGGGCGGTATGAAAGCTGGCGCGCAAACCTGATTTACTGTTCAACAATGATGCAGCATTTCGCCGCCACTGCCGGATATTGGACCGGTGATAAATATACCTTAAATGAAGGGTATTCAGCTTCTTTGATGGATCGGTATTATGGAGCACCTGTTAAATCCGTTGAAGATATCCTGAACCAATTAACTACGGAAGATGGTACGCCAGATCAGATTGCCATGACACGGATCATGCGCGTGGTTATTTACCATCGCCTAACCGACCTTCATGGTGATATCCCCTATTCTGAAGCAGGTAAAGGATATCTTGAAGGTATCCTGACACCAAAATATGATGCCCAGAAGGACATCTATGCCGATATGCTGAAAGAGTTGGATGAAGCGGCTAGTCAGCTTGGATCAGGAACATCTGCATTCGGAAATAATGATATCATGTATCATGGTGACCTGAGTCAATGGAAAAAGTTTGCCTATTCCATGATGCTCCGTCTTGGACTTCGTATGATTAAAGTTGATCCCACAAGTGCAAAAGCTTGGGTGGATAAAGCAATTGCCGGTGGCGTGATGACATCCAGTGATGATATTGCCTACATCCAGCATACGGATGGTCCTGATGGAATGAATAGAAATGGAAATGGGGAAGTCTTTGCTGCTGATGGCAATATGCGTATCAGTAAAACCTTCATGGATTTTCTGGAAGGTGATCCAAGACAATCAATCTTATGCTCACTGCCAGCTACCGGTGTGTACAAAGGATTGCCCAATGGATACGATTCGAATACCTTAAACGCTGCGACGGGTGAAGAAAACCTGGATAATTATTCCGGCCCTAACCGTACCGCCGGTACAGGTATCACAGGTAAGGATGACCCCATGTTTTTCCAAACCTATGCTGAAGTCGAATTCATGCTGGCTGAAGCTGCAGTCCGCTGGGGAGGCGATGCGGAAAGTCATTACAATGCCGGTGTAACAGCTGCTATGAAATACTTGACGCTGTACGGTGCGCCGGAAATCAGTGATGCTGATATTACGGCCTATTTAACGGCAAACCCCTACGATGCTTCTAAAGGATTGGAAATGATCAATACCCAGTATTGGGCAGCCACTTTCCTGAATGAATATGAATCTTTCGCTAACTGGAGAAGGACAGGAATTCCTGCATTAACACCTGTCAATTACCCCGGGAATGTGACCAATGGTACCATTCCACGCCGCATGATCTATTCACCCAGTGAAAGAAGCGGAAATACTGATAACTATAATGCAGCGGTAGCCGCTCAAGGACCAGATGAATTGACCACCCGTGTCTGGTGGGATAAATAGAAAAGGAAAACTAAAACTCTGCAACAACTCATACCCCCACGTTTTGAGTGAGTGACATATAAGGGAGAGCTTTTTTGCTCTCCCTTATTTTTTGGTCAGAAGAGAAACCGTAGATTTTGGTATGATAAGGCGTAATATATTTTTGACCTCCGCAATGACTCTGTTCACCTATTCGGTCATATTCGCCCAGGAGGAATCATTATTTTCATTAATTCCTGCTGATGAATCAGGCGTGCATTTTCAAAATACAATTGAAGATAAAAGGGAACACAATATTCTCATTTATGCCAATTATTATGGCGGCGCCGGTGTTGGCGTGGGCGATTTCAATCGGGATGGATTGCCCGATCTATATTTTGCAGGAAACCTAGTGTCGGATCAACTATATATCAATAATGGGGAGATGCAGTTTGAAGATATCACCCGAAAGGCAGGAATCATTGATGACGGCCACTGGTCCACCGGGGTCACCATCGCGGATGTGAACGGGGACGGCTGGGAAGACATTTATGTCACATTGGAACTGTATGACCATAAACCAGAAAGGCGGAAAAATAAATTATATATCAATAATGGTGATTTAACTTTTTCAGAAAAAGCAAAGGAATTCGGCTTAGACAATTCAGGCCGGACACGTCATGCAGTATTTTTCGATTATAATAATGATGGATTTTTGGACTTATATATTTTGAATCAGCCTCCGAATCCCGGAAGCTATTCTGAATATTTTGGGACCAAATTGCTACAGCCTCAGTATGCTTCAGTCCTTTATAAAAACATAAACAATACCCAATTTGTAGATGTAACAAAGGAATCCAACTTATTCCAGACTGGTTTCCCGAATGCAGTGACAGCAAGCGATTTTAATAAAGATGGATGGACGGATTTGTATGTATCCCATGACTTCTATGCACCGGATAAATTGTATATAAATAATGGTGATGGAACATTTACCAATGTTGCTAATGAAGCTATAAAACATATGTCCTATTTCAGCATGGGTGTAGATGCTGCAGATATCAACAATGATGGATTCCTTGACCCAATGGTGGTGGATATGGTGGCGGAAGATAATTTCAGGCTCAAGTCCAACATGAGTGGGATGAACCCCAAATTGTTTTGGGATGTGGTTAATAATGGTGGCCATTACCAATACATGTTCAATTCACTTCAATTGAATAACGGCAATATGACCTTCAGTGATATCGCCCAGTTGACGGGCACCGCATCTACGGACTGGAGTTGGTCCAATCTCATGGCCGATTTTGACAATGATGGTCATAAGGATATTTATATCACCAATGGTTTACTTAGGGATATCCGCAATACGGATGCTTCCAAAGCGGTGGGAGAATTTATCCAGGCTTTTGCCGATGAATATGTAAAGCGGCATCCCAATGAAGGTGACATTAACCTGTTTGATATTTTGGATTTAGATGCAACCCTGGCCTTATTGCCTTCCCAAAAGATTGGGAATTACGCTTATAAAAATGAAGGCAAACTTTCATTTACCAATATTTCGAAAGCATGGGGGTTGAACGACGAATCCTTTTCAAATGGTTCGGCCTATGCGGACTTGGACAATGATGGTGATTTGGATTTAGTGGTGAATAACATCAATGAAAAAGCATATATCTATCGAAATAATGCTGAAAAAATCCAAAATAATTATTTACGGATTAAGTTAATCAACAATTCGGTTTTATTCGGGACCAAAGTCGAAATTAATGCAGGGGGCCAAAAGCAGTATTTTGAAACCACCAATGTCCGGGGCATGTATTCCTCCAGTGAACAGGTAGTTCATTTCGGCTTGGGAAAATTAAATTTAGTCGAACAGTTGACAATCACATGGCCGGACCAAACTCAAACGGTGCTTTCCGGTGTGCCCGCAGATCAGACATTGACCATAGATAAGAATGAAACCAATCGAAACGATGAAGAAGTTGAAGTGGCTTCATCTAAAACAATATTTAAGCAGATATTGAATTCCAGGTTTGATTTTCAGCATATTGAAAATGATTTTGACGATTACAAAGCCCAAATTCTTTTGCCCCATAAAATGTCTCAATTTGGCCCGGGAATTGCCAGTGGCGATGTAAATGGTGATGGTCTGGATGACGTGTATATCGGCGGCGCATTGGGACAGTCCGGACAACTATTTATGCAATTAAAGAATGGTGGTTTCAAACGATCAAATCCTGACCCTTGGGAACGTGATAAAATCCACGAAGACATGGATGGTGCATTCTTTGATATTGATAATGATAAAGATTTGGATCTCTATGTTGTGAGTGGCGGTAATTCAAAAAAGGGGGCATCTGCCATTTATCAAGACCGAATTTATCTGAATGATGGGAGGGGCAATTTCACTAAAACAACAATTTGGTTACCCACCATTGGTGTGAGTGGTTCCAAGGTGAGGGTGCGTGATTTTGATGGGGATGGGGATCAGGATGCGTTTGTGGGCGGTCGCCATGCACCCCAGGAATATCCCCGTCCAGCATCAAGTCTCCTCCTGGAGAATGAAAAGGGCCGCTTTAAAAATGTAACCGCTGGTAAAGCAATTGGCTTGCAGGATTTAGGTATGGTGACGGATGCCGTTTGGAGTGATTATGATAGTGATGGAGATCAGGATTTGATCGTAGTCGGAGAATGGATGCCCATTACTGTATTTGAAAACAAAGACGGTGAGTTGAAAAAATCTGAATTGCCACCAGGACTGGAAGATTCGGATGGGTGGTGGTTCTCTCTTGAAAAGGGGGACTTTGACCAAGATGGAGACGATGATTTTATCGCCGGGAATCTGGGTTTGAACTATAAGTATAAAACATCCGTCACTGAACCCTTTGATGTCCATTATTATGATTTTGACGAAAACGGCAGTAAAGATGTGGTGCTAGGTTATTATAATTTCGGTGAAAAATATCCCCTTCGCGGATTCTCCTGTTCATCCAATCAAATTCCACAGTTGAAAAAAGACATCGGCCAATACGACCTCTTTGCTTCCATGAACCTGGATGATGTTTATGGCACAATTAACTTAGAAAAAGCTCTCCACTATGAAGCCTATACATTCACCAGCACCTATATTGAAAATAAAGGGAATGGTCAGTTCAAAATGTATCCTCTACCGGTAGAGGCCCAACTGTCAAATATAAATGATATTCTGATAGATGACTTTAATCAGGATGGAAAACTGGATGCCCTTTTGGCGGGAAATCTATTTGTATCCGAAATTGAAACGCCTCGGAATGATGCCGGTTACGGCCTATTGCTATTGGGAGATGGCGCTGGTGGATTCAATCCTGTCAATTCAAAAGAAAGCGGATTTTTTGCCCCGGGGGATGTGAAGTCCATGGCAGCCTTGAAAGGAAAGGATAAACAATTTATTTTGGTTGGCAATAATAATGACTTCAGCCAGATGTTTATTGTAAAGTAATCATTCCACATGCGCATTAAGTATTTAAGTTTATTCTATTCTTTTTGTCTGATCTCCTTAATCAAGTTTATGGGATGTGAGGAGAGTAAAAAAGAACCAGAAGAATTAATTGATATTTATGAAATGGATACATCCTTTAAACGTGTGGGGTATTTGCCCCACTACCGTTTTTCATTATCAGACATTGAATTTGAAAAAATTAACTATCTCATGTTGGCCTTTGGGAATTTTAATCAGAATGGAACCTTTTCTTTTAATGGCAATGCGAACATTTATTCGATCGTTAAAAAAGCGAACGAATTTGATTTAAAAACGATGTTATCCATCGGTGGTGGTGGTTTCTCAAGCCAAAAGGAAGATATCTGGGTAGAGGCACTGTCAAATAAAAACCGATCCAATAGTATTCAATTGATGATGGATTATATCGAACAATATGGGCTTGATGGGATAGATGTAGATTTAGAAGGAAATCTCATTACAAAATTAGGTCCCATATATAACGATTTTGTAAAGGAACTCCGAGCGCAGTTACACGCAAAAGGAATGGCCATTACGGCTGCTTTACCTTCGACCTATATTCGTCAGAGTATTACTCAGGAAACTTTGAACGCATTCGATTTTATTAATGTAATGATCTACGATGCCACAGGGCCGTGGAATCCGTCGAAGAAAGGCCAGCATTCATCTTATAATTTGGCTGAACGTGCCATGGATTATTGGCTAAAAACGAAAGGAATGCCTAAGGAAAAGATTATTTTAGTTATGCCATTTTATGGCCACAATTTTGATCCGAATCATATTGGTAGTTTATCCTTTAGTGATATAATAAAAGATGATCCTGAATATGCATATTTAAATCAAAAAGACGATATTTATTTTAATGGGATTCATATGGTCGCCCATAAAAGTCAATTGGCATTAAAAAAAGCCGGGGGAATTATGATTTGGGAATTGGGGCAGGATGATTTTTCCGGTCTATCTCTACTGAAAGCCGTGGATGAATCTTTAGCCGTGGGAGATTGTGGTCATGATTCTATCGTGACTTTTTATTTGGATAGTGACCAAGATGGATATGGCGATATTTATAACCCAAAACAGTCCTGCCAAAAGCCATTGGGATATGAGGGAAATCGTTCAGATTGTAATGATACAAATGCGACCATCCACCCAGGTGCGACTGAAATAATTGACAATATAGATAATGATTGTGATGGTGAAATTGATAAATAAGCCCAATTTAAAATAATGGGGGGTATTCAGCGGTTAATCGCATTTGCCTTTATTTTAATTAGGGCCGGATTTTCCCAGTCTGACTTAAAGTTTTATCCCCAACCGGTTCAGGCTACCTTGGATACATTAAATGGTATTCCAGTGCTGAGGGGTCCATCTGTCCTCTTAGATGAAAATAAATTGATATGGGGCGCCAGTGTCATCCAGGGTGACGAAGGGTTATATCATATGTTTTTTTCTACCTGGGACGCCGGTCCTGACAGTTTAACGTTTCCCAATAGTTGGGTAATGAATTCTGAAATCGGGTATGCCACCTCAAAATACCCGGATAAACATTTTAAGATTAAAAAAAATATTTTAAGGGGGCGAATACATGATGGAGATTCGACGGCATGGGACGCTCAAGCGGTCCATAATCCCCATGTGAAAAAATTTGGTAATAAATACTACCTTTATTATTCTGGTTCTCGTGATCCAGGCAAACAGCCTAAAGGATCGTCCGGTGAACATTTAAGCAAGAGGAATCGAGTTCAGCAACTCCAGAAAATCGGCGTAATTGAATTCAAAAATTTTTCTGATCTTTTGGAAGGCAATTTTTTGCGTCCAAAAGAACCTTTGCTCATTCCCAGAACACGCGTGAAACAGGATAATATTATCAATCCATCACCGAAGGGGACGGAAGTGAAGCCTGATAATATTGTTGTGGTGAATCCTTCCGTCGTGTACCGGCCCGACGATAATAAATATTTACTCTATTTTAAAGGAAACTGGTACGACCCAAATTGGCGGGGCATTCATGGGGTTGCTGTTGGGGATACGCCTATGGGACCATTTAAAGCTGAGGACCATATTATTTTTAACCTAAAAATGGCTGACGGAAAAATTGCCAATGCTGAGGATCCATTCGTATGGTTCTTTGAACCATATGATCGATTTTTCGCGGTGGTGAAGGATTTTTCAGGAAGGCTTACGGGCGATGAACCGGGCTTAGCTATATTAGAATCTCATGATGGTATTAATTGGATAAAACCAAAGTATCCCACCTTTATTAAAAAAGAGTTACAGGTACACGGATTGGATTCCGCTATTAAAGTAGTGCGCCTTGAAAGGCCCCAGTTGCTATTAGATAAAGATGGAACCCCGTTGGTCTTTTACGGCGCCTGCGCGATTGAATCCCCTTTTAATATACTGAATCATGGCACCTTTAATATTCATTTTCTCCTGTCTATAACTGCATATTAGGATTGGCCATACGGCTTTCAAAGACCCTTCAATCGATTAAAATTTCATCAATAAAAATCCACGTGGAGCCACCGGCGCCATGATGCCAATCTGGGCATGTTTCAATATTTTTCGCTTTAATCTTTATGTATCGAATATCCTGGCCAATAGATTGATTAAATTCATGAATCACCGGCTCATCTGTTCTCAGGGGGATATCATGGACCACTCTTCCCAGGTCTATATAATTGATCCCGTCTTGGGATACCGCAAATTCCACATATTCCGGAAGCCAGATCCAGCTACCCACATTTTGCAGAAAACTGGTTGAAATTGAACGAATCGGCCGGGTTTGTCCAAGGTCCACCACCGCGTCGAAATCATCCTTTTCCCAGCCCTGCCAGGCGCCCCAGGAATTTTTCTGACCACGGATCGTATCAAACAATCCACCATGTCCCCCAGCGGAATATTGTTTATTGTAGGGGATATTGTATACGATCGATGCTTTATATGGAATTTTGCGGAATGAAACAGATTCTACATTACTTTTAATGCCCTTGGAATTGACAGCGATTGCTTTAACCTGCGCAGAGTTATTCAATTGAAAAGGTGTCGTAAAACGGGTGGTTTTTTCATTCGGTTCAGTGCCATCGACTGTATAATAAATTCGATCATTCTCTAAAGCTGAAAGAGATACGGTCATGGTATCCAAAAAAGCCCTGTCCGGGGCAGCAATCACCGGGTTTTGCGGTAATGCAACTTCAACTAAAGAAGTTGGGCGATCGGCAGGCTTGGCGGCCCATGCCTGATTTGGTTTTTGTCCCAATACTAATTCCAGTTGATCTCCCGAGGTGATTTGTCCGTGTGTGATATAGGATTTGGAATAAGAATGCCCATTCAGTGAAGCCGTCTGAATATATCGATTAGTTGAGGAGGTCCCCGGCGCTTTAATTGTGAACGTCTTCCCGTTTTCCTGGTGAATTGACACTTCATCAAATAAAGGTGTGCCAAGGGCATAGATATCTTGTCCGGGTGTAACGGGATAAAAGCCCATGGCGGAAAAGACATACCAGGCGGACATTTGGCCGCAGTCCTCATTCCCGCATAAGCCCATGCGGTTGGGTAAATACATTTCATTCATGATCTGCCGCACGCGCTTTTGGGTCTTCCATGGCTGGCCCGCATAATTATAAAGATAGGCAAAATTATGACTCGGTTCATTCCCGTGGGCATATTGACCGATCAAGCCCGTGATATCGGGAATATCCCGCCCGGATAGGTTCGATTCAGTGGTGAATAAGCGATCCAATTTGGAAGCTAAAACAGATTCGCCACCCATCATTTCAATCATGCCATTAATATCATGAGGGACGAAAAAAGTATATTGCCAACTATTGGCTTCAGTGTAATTGGCAGTGACCTCTTTGGGATCAAAAGGAGTGAGCCACTGGCTGAATTTCCGGCCCCGCATGAAGCCGGTCTCATGATTAAACAAGTTCAAATAATTTTTACTGCGGCAGTAAAATTGATCGGCAATGTCTTTTTGGTTCAACGAGTCGGCTAAGATGGCAATGCACCAATCGTCGTAGGCATATTCCAGGGTGATTGAAACAGATTCATTCTCTTTCTCGATAGGGATGTACCCTTTTTCTTTATAGCTATCCAGCCCCTCATGGTCATCCATGGCGCTTTCCACCATGGCCTCCAGGGCGTAATTCGCATCAAAATCCCGCAGCCCTTTTACATAGGCATCGGTTATGACCGGGATAGCGTGGTATCCAATCATGGTGCCTGTCTCATTCCCCGCCAGTTCCCAGACCGGAAGGAGGTCACCCTCTTTTTCTTTAGTGATCAACGTCCGTACCAAATCCTGGGCCAGGGCCGGTTTCAGAATCGTAAACAGAGGATGGGTGGCGCGAAATGTGTCCCAGAGGGAGAAAACGGTGTACATGTTGGAGCCTGGATCGGTGGTGTGGACTTTCAAATCAGCTCCGCGGTAGCGGCCATCCACATCGGAAAAAATATTGGGCGCTGTGAAGGCGTGGTAGATGGCCGTATAAAAATTGATCTTCTCCGCTTCTGTGCCCCCTTTGACGGTGACGAGGGAGAGTTCTTTTTCCCAGGCGTGGGAGGCTTTTTGGCGGATCGAGTCAAAATCCCATCCCGTCGATTCTTGTTCAAGATTCTGGCGGGCGCCATTTTCATCCACTGCGGAAATTCCCACCTTCACGAGGATGGTTTCATCCGCCTCTGTATCAAAGGTGAAGACGCCTTTTACATTCATGCCGTTGATCATCTTCCGGTCGGTGAAACCGTCATCCAAGGCCAATTGCCCCTTTTGAAATGGCTTTGAGAACCGGGCCACAAAATATAAATGTTGGTCTCGTGCCCAGCCATTGGAACGACGAAATCCTGAAATTTCATTATCTCCCGTGATTTTCAGGTATGAATCGGTGACCCGATCTCCCAAACCGTGCTTCAAGTCAAAAATAATATGGGATGCATCAGATTTGGGAAAAGTATAGCGATGGAAACCGGTCCGAGTCGTGGCGGTCAATTCAGCCCGAATATGATGATCGTCTAGGGTGACAGCATAGTATCCCGGCTCAGCTTCTTCAGTCTCATGGCGAAAGGCGGAGCGGTATCCTGTGGAAGGATTCTCCTCTTCTCCGGGGGCAAGCTGAATTTTCCCGGAAGTGGGAACCACAAGTATGTCACCATAATCAATGGCGCCCGTACCGCTCAAGTGTGTGTGACTGAAACCGAGAATGGTTGTATTGTCCGAGTGATAGCCGGAGCAGTTAGACCACCCTTTATCCCTTGTATCAGGGCTTAGCTGGACCATCCCGAAAGGGTGGGTTGCCCCCGGGAAGGTGTGGCCGGTTCCAGCCGTGCCGATAAAGGGGTCCACATAGTCTGTGAGTTTTGGGGACCGATTTTCACATGAACTGAGAATCAGGATTGTGGAAATTAGGGTGACCGGTTTCAATAATTTTTGGGGTAATTCAGGTGTCATTTCGGAATACTATATTAATGGTTGAAGGAGGTGCAAAAATGGGACCATGTTACACGTGTGCATCCTCGACAAAAATGGCTGATGAAGTTATGAATTTTGGTCCATTTTTACCATGATTTAGTGTTGAAAAATAGGAGTATTTGTGCGCCGGCACACACGGGGTAAAGAATCATGAATTATTAATCCTGCGAGGATTAAATTCTGCCGTCATTTCTGACTAATTTTCTCGGAGTAGCTAGTGAAAAAATATGATTTAGGCGGGATTTCTTTTCTCGCATTGTTTATTTGTGCGTTCTTTTGGGGGGATATATTCAAAACACCTCAAAATGCCGGACTGCCAATCAGTCAACCGGCGGAAGAAGGGGGCGAAGGCGGCCCCAGTGCGCGCCTTCAATTTGAATGGCTCAGGTTAAAAAGCCCAAAAACAAATGAAATTCCTGACGGGATTCGTCTACGGTCATTGAAATTCGCAGAATCCCTGCCCAAAGAAAATGGATTGCCCGGCAGGCTGGAACGCTCCATGGCCGGCCAGGCTGATTTGGATTGGACCCTGCGCGGACCCTACAATGTGGGCGGACGCACCCGCGGTGTTGCATTTGATAAAAATGATTTGAATACCATTTTAGCCGGTGGTGTGTCCGGCGGTATTTGGCGCTCAGAAGATGGGGGTCAATCCTGGACTAAAATGACCAAACATCAGCAGCTGCACAGTGTATCTTCAATCACCCAGGATCCCCGGGAAGGGAAAACCCATATTTGGTATGCCACCACCGGGGAATTGACCGGGAACTCTGCCGGGGCCCGCGGTGCGCCATTCCGTGGAGATGGTATTTTTAAATCAATTGATAATGGATATAACTGGGAATTGATTTCTTCAACTTCCACCAGTACACCGGAAATGTTTGATAATTATCTCAATTATTCATGGCGTATCAAAGTCCATCCAACCAGCGGACATATTTTTACCGCATCCTTTGGCTCGATTTATAAAAGTGATGACGACGGCGCAACTTTTAAGCGTATCCTCGGTGGCGGTGAGGATCGCTATACGGATTTAGCCATGACCAGCAAAGGACTCATGATTGCCGTATTGGGTGATGAAGAATCAGAAGGGCCCATTATACGCTCCGAAGATGGCGAAAGCTGGACAAACATTACACCCACTGGATTCCCCGCTTCCTTTAGAAGAATGGTTGTAGACATTTCTGAATCGAATGACTCGGTAGCATATTTTGTCGCCAATACCAATGATAGTCATATTCTTTGGAAATATAAATTCCTCTCCGGAGATGGCTCCGGCGCAGGTGGCTCATGGGAAGATCGCAGCGAATTTCTGTTGAGTGATTTTAATTCCCAGGGCGGATACGACTTGTATGTCCGGATCAGCCCCTACGATGAAGATTTAGTTTTCCTCGGCGGCACCAATGTATACTACTCCACCAATGGCTGGAAAGATGTGTACAAACGTTTTAAGATTGGCGGGTATGGCCATAATGATCATCATCCCGATCAACACGAAGTTTTATTCTTCCCCGGTGATACCAACAAAGTAATGACGGCCAGTGATGGGGGGCTCCATGTGATGAATGATATTAAGTCCTCGTCAAAAAAGTGGAATTCACTGAATAACGGCTATACCACCACCCAGTTTTATACCATCGCCATTGATCCTTCCGGGACTTACCCCAACCTGGTAATGGGTGGAACCCAAGATAACGGGACCCATGAAACAACAGTCACGGATGTGACCAGTACCTGGAATTTTGTAAACGGCGGGGATGGCGCTTATTGTTCCGTGATCAATTTTGGGAATGCCTATATTCTGTCGTCTCAAAGAGGCTGGACAATGATAAAAGATTATTCGAATCCATTCGATTGGTCATATGGAAACGGCCGGTATAGAAACTATTCCTGGGCTTATCTTACACCCCCTGAATTTGATACTGAAAATGAGGCTTTATTTATCAACCCGTTCTATTCCGATCCGGTAGATGATCATATTTTGTACTACGCTGGTGGAAAATATGTTTACCGTAATAATGACGTTTACCTCAATAAGACTAATTACAAGCAGCCTGACGGCAGCGGCAGTTATGAAAGTGTGAACTGGGAACGTCTCGATGGTACATCGGCGATCGGAACGGTTAGCGCTTTCGGCGCCAGTATCAATAAACCGGTCCACCGTCTGTATTACGGCACATCATCCGGTTACATCTATCGTTTGGAAGATGCCCATAAGAAAGATAAGGCTGTCATGGTTCGCAATAATATTGGTTCCACAGGATATGTGAGCAGTATTTCAGTTGATCCATATGATGGTGATAAGGTCTTGGTCAGTTTTTCGAATTATGAAGTCAAAAGTATATTTTACTCAGAAAATGGCGGTGATTCCTGGGTTAATGTGAGCGGCAACCTTGAAGAAGACCCCAGTGGAAATGGTTCCGGGCCATCTGTAAGGTCTGTAATCATTTTCCCATTAAAGGATGGCTACCGTTATTTGGCAGGGACCAGTACGGGGCTGTATTCCACTTCAACTTTGGACGGATCCAATACGCAGTGGAAGCAGGAAGGGGAAGAAACGATCGGCAATGTGGTTGTTGATATGATCACCGGCCGCGCATCTGACGGATATCTGGCTATTGCCACCCACGGTAACGGGATTTATACCGCTCGCTTTGACAGCGATGTACTGGCCGTTAATGATCCCAATATTCCTACCGGATTCGAATTGAATCAGAATTATCCAAACCCATTCAACCCGAGCACTAATATTCCATTCACTTTGAGCCAGGCCGGACCGGTAAAGTTGAAAGTGTTCGATTTGATGGGCCGGGAAGTAGCCACTTTGGTCAATGAGCATAAAGCAGCGGGAACCCATCAGGCTATGTGGAGTGGAAAAGACGCTTTAGGGAATGCCATGCCATCTGGAATGTACCTGTACAGGATTGAATCCAATGGTAAAGTACAAACCAAAAAAATGCAGTTGCTAAAGTAACGCTTTATCGAACTAAATTAAATAAATGAATACTAGCTTAACTTGATAAGATTAAAATGAAGACAAAAATTTGGGATGTCGCTTTTATCATTATTTTGGCTGTGTTCTTATTAATCCTTTCTGAAACAAAAAATATGGATTTGTTAATAAAGGTACCTTTTGTGACAATATTTACGGCATACATTGTAGGCAGATTTGTTAGTTATTTATCAAGTAAGGAAAAAGTAACTGTTGAATAACTAGTATACACCAAAAAGTA
>CAYFJU010000072.1:0-16904 GCA_964343505.1 uncultured bacterium | reverse complement strand
TAATCCAAACTTGGGACATATTCCCCTTGCATCTTAAACGCAGAATCTATGACCCGCCTGCTCCATGTTATTCATGGCGGGCAGGCAGGGGAGAAAATAGTTCTCCCAAGTTTCATATCCATGGTGGTCCGGCTAATAGGGGAAACACAAAGGGGGCATAAACAATGCTAAGAACTACATTGATTATTGGGACAATCGCATTGATCAAAAATGGATATTTGTTACGACTAAATACTGCCGGAATAATAGTTTATAGAAGGCTATGAAAAACCCTGAATAGTCCCCTCGATAAAGGGGGCCTGTCCGACCGCCTCATTCAGGCATGTTGGATATGTTCGTTACGCTTCCCCAGCCTGAACGATTCAGTCGGGCAGGCAGCTTGACGTATGGATGCCAACGGATGGGTATTGCGACAACCCACGCCAGAGGCGGGTAAACAAGGATATTTGTCGAACAAGACCCTATTTTGGCAACCAACGAGGAATAATTGCGAGGGCTAATGATTCATTCCAGGGATTGCAATAATGAGGGCCTGTCTGCCCCTAGGCAGAAAACGAATTGTTGCGAAATGATTCGCTACCTGACTGCTCCGCCAGCCGGTGGATTCCTCAGGCAAGCGCTCATCATTTCATTCCTTAGTGGAATTGCTACATTTTAAAAGGCTTGTCCAAAAAATACCGCATTGAGGAACAGCCCGTTGGTGCCGTACCAAAAGGCCCGGAAGTTGGGATTATCAGCAAAAAGGACGATATGTCCTCTACCCTGCTTGCGGGCGATGATGGATGCACTGCCTTTAATCTCAGCCAATTTTTCTTCTGATATATATCCGCTAAGCAGCGGGTCTTCTGTATAACGCCCCACATTGGCCGCCGTCTTGGTTGATAACTCATAAAAAGAATCACCCCGTCTGAAAACGGATGCTTTCTTTCCATATCCATAAGCAAGCGGGTGGGTGTTATCCAAAGTGATTTCAAAGATAGCGCCCCCAATGCGCTGGGCGCCGGTCACTTTCTGCACCTGGTCATAAGGAATGTCCAGCGTGTCTTTCTGCGCTTTTTTCAACTTTTCATCGAGGACTTTTTTATTGACGACCCATTTTGAACCGGATTGGGTGGCGATTAAAGTGCCCCCGCCACTAACCCAGGACTTAAGGGCTTTAATATCCATTGAATCCAAATTAGAGTATGAGCCGTCCGGAACAATGATTGTATTGTACTTGGACAGTTTCCGCGCATTTAATTTTTTAGCATTCAATAATGATACCGGCATGCCCATACGGAAATTCAGCAGGTGCCAGACTTCCCCCACACCGTATGACGATGTGCCGTCTCCCGCAAGAATGGCCACTTTTGGTTTTTGCAAAACGCCCTGAAAAGCGCCGCCTAAATCGGGACCGGCTGGTGTTAAGGCACTATTCACCGCATAAATATTGACATGGTCTGTCTCTGCCAGGTCGTTCACCATTTTATGGATTTCATCGGCGGAAATATCTGCATCGGCATCACGCTGATTAATGGGGATTATGATTGTCCCCCGGTCAAAGTGGGTTTCTTTTCCATCGACAATTGCAGAAAAAGGCAGCGTGGTTAAGCGCGGATGGATGCCTGAATCCAGAACACTGTAAAGGGCCCTTGGGGCATAATAGCGATTCCATTCCAAGAGGTATGCCGAGTGCGCTTTACCACCGATGACGCCACCGCCATCCAATTCAACCGGGTTAAGGGCTGTGCCCACATAAGCCGCCGGATTCTGACGCAGTTCATGGGACTCAACGCCATAGGCCAAGGGGAGTGTCCAGGCTGACACATCATAAAACAGTGAATCCTCAAATTCGACAACACGCTCCATGATTCCTTTTAAAAATCGGGTTTGAGGCTGATTGGATGGAATGATCACCGCCTCGCCCAGGTGAAATTTGGTTTGCTTAAGCGTGATCGCTTTTTTCAATTCATACGCCACAATCCGCTGTTTCTGTAGATTCTGGATCAGCAACTGCGCCCGTGTGCGGTTTTTCTTTAAACTGACTAAATACCCTTTCGCCGGGTTCTTCTTCGCTATGTCGGGAGCAGTGGCATAAAAGTCCCGCTGGTATGTAAGAAACTCTTTTCGAAGCGCCGTCAGGCCATCAAGGGTTCCGAGGGTAGCCATAAAGTGGTTTCGCACCGTAAAAGCATAGGTCATGCGTCCCTGGTTGGTTTCCGTTTCTAAAGCCCGGGAAGAAGCCTGTTCAAACAGGATACCCACCGATCCATGGATGTCCCCAAAAGTGGATCCTTTACCGTAATAAAAATCATCATAGGACTGTTGGGAGTAATACATGGACTGGATTTCGTCTAAGCGTTTGGCGTGGAAGGGGGCCAGTTCACCGGCCAGTTCAATGGTGCGTTTGGGTGTGTTGGGATTATTGCGGCTGGGGATCCCCGGTTGAAAGAAAAATGTTGAATTGGATCCCATTTCATGAGCGTCCAATAAAAACTGGGGCCGCCAATGATGGAAGAGTTTGATCCGTCCTTCAGATTCCGGCTGGGTCACGGGCATCCAATCGCGGTTCATATCGAATAAATAATGGTTGGTTCTACCCCGGGGCCAGGGCTGGTTGTGTTCCCGGTCCTGAACATCAGCGGTGGGAACGGCCCCACGGTTGCCGTTGACCCAGTTGACAAAGCGGTCCCGCCCATCAGGGTTAAACATGGGATCAATGATCAAAACAGTATTTTTAAGCACATCGTCAATTTGCTTTCCGTGCCCTGCTGCTAAATGATATAATACTAAAAGGGATGCTTCCGTGCCGCTGGCTTCATCACCATGGATGGAAAAGCCCAGGTAAGCCACCAGCGGATTGCCATTCAAATCTTTGTCGCTGACTTTATTCGGTTCATCGGATAATTTTAAGTTGGCCTGCCGGATCGCTTCCAGGTTTTTATGATTATCCGGATGGGTAACAATGGCATGAATCAGGCGGCGCCCTTCATGGGTTTGAGCATGATCGGTGAGAACGATGCGGTTGCTGCGGGCAGCCAGCGCTTCAAAATAATTCACCACCTGGTCGGTGCGCGTATGGCGGGTCCCAATCTGATGGCCGATAATTTCTTCCGGTTTCGGAATTGATGTATTGTAGCGCACCCCCTTGATTTTCATGGGCAGCTGAATGTTCTGTTGCGCGAACAGAAATGTGCATAATAAAATGGGTAAATACCGATTCATGAAACCCCTCCTCCGGTGATTTCTTAATTGAATGATTGTTTATGGAACCGGGGAAGTTAAAACAGGAACATTATTTAAGTCTGATTAATTCATCATCCCTAACAATTTATATCAACTCGAGAAAAACTTGAGATTGTTGCGGAACGTAAAACGAGATTATTTAAAACGTAAAATCGTGGTCATTACATATTTACGTTTTAAATAATAATTAAACAGCATGATTTTCATTAAAACACTATAAAATAAAACTGGTGGTCTTAATGATGAATTATTAGGGCCAGCATGGATAGTTTGGATTGGGTAGGGTAATTACGCCTAAATTTGAACTTGCAGGGGGATTAAAGAATGTGTGAATTCTTACCTGCATATAACCATATAGGAGACAAATGCACAGATATTTTCCGATAATTTTGGCAGCACTCATGGGATTTGCTTTTAGTCAGGATAGCACAATATTTAAGGATCCGCCGATGATGGAAACCATGGTGGGTATATACGGCAACGGCGTTGTAGAAGCAAATGATGGCGGCTTAGTGGTGGCCGGATGGATTAAATACCAAAGTACTAAATACCGTGACCATGATTTGTGGATGATTAAAACGGATGAACATGGGAAGGAAGTTTGGCAAAGGAGACTCGGCGGAAAAAGCACTGACAGGGCCAATGCCGTTATGAAAACAATGGCTGGTGATTTCATTGTAGTGGGTGAAACCTATTCCTTTGGAAAAGGCACTTATGATATGTGGGTGATTCGAATTGATGAAATCGGAAATATTTTATGGCATAAAACCTATGGCGGAAAAGACGTGGATCGGGCCTATGCTGTTTGTGAGGCAAACGATAAAGGCTTTATTATTTCGGGGTTTTCTGACTCTTTCGGCAGCGGATCGAGTGATGGACGGTTAGTGAAATTAGATGAGTCGGGGAAGGAATTATGGTCCAGGTCTTATGGTGGAACGGGCATCGATAGATTTTATGCCGTCAAACCAATCCCGAATGTTGGATATATATTAACCGGCTATACCACAACGATGAGTAAAGGAGGACTGGATTTGTGGATACTCCTTGTTGATGAACAGGGTGATTTTTTATGGGAAAAAAGGTGGGGCGGCAAAGGAGATGACAGAGGCACATCAATAACCCTTTTCCCAGATGGGAAATTATTAGTGGTTGGAGGGACTTATTCTCAAGGTCGGGGGAGAGGGGATATTATTTGTTTGAAACTAGATCAAAAGGGAAATGTTTTATGGGAAAAAACCTACGGCGGTAATCAGACTGATGGTGTCAATTCAATCTCCTTAACACATAAGAAAGACTTCATTCTCGCCGGCTATACGGAATCTAAAGGAAAAGGTTATCGTGACGGTTGGCTCATTCACTTAGATAAAAATGGGGGGAAAATATGGGACCATTCCTTTGGCGGAGAAACAACAGACCAATTTAATAGTGTCCAACAAACAAGAGATGGTGGCTTTATTATATCCGGATCGTCAAAATCCACGGGTTATCGCGAAACAGATGTATGGGTGATTAAAACCGATGAAAATGGGAATCTCTTATGGGAAGAGGTTTTTAAAGAAAAAAAGGATGATTCGGTTAAACTGGGGCAAGATGATATCGAAAGGAAATAAAAGTATGTCGCCATCCATTTTTCAAATCAACGTAAAACCAGATACCCCCGGTGAAGTGGGACTGCCCAAAATGCCCGTCAGTTACGTGAAAGTGCATAAAGCAGGTTTAGATGGTGATTACAACCGGTATCGCCGTAAAAAGAAAAACAATGATCCTGATATGGCCGTGATGATTATATCCACCGATATAATAAGTCAACTCAACCAGGAAGGCTGGCCGGTGAAACCGGGTGATCTTGGAGAAAATCTCACAATCACCGATATTGATTATAATACCATTGCCCCAGGGCAAATATATGTAGCGGGTAACATGGAAATTGAAATATCATTCATTTGTGATCCCTGTTCCAATTTATTCTTTTTACCTTATGTGGGGAACAGGCGCGGCCCGGAATTCATCAAAACCATCATGAATCGCCGCGGATGGTATGCCCGTGTGCTTAAAGAAGGAAATATTGCTGTCGGAGATTCGTTTCAGCTAAAATAATCATGGTTACCTTATATATAAAAAATATGGTCTGCAGCCGCTGTATCCGTGTGGTCAGGGATGAATTAACCGATCTGGGTGCGGATGTCGTTGATGTTCAGTTGGGCAAGGCTGTTTTGGTCAACCCGCCGCAAAAGTTGGATGAACTGAATATTAGACTCGCCCAAAATGGGTTTGCTTTGCTGGAAGATAAAAATGCTAAAATTGTAGAGGCGATCAAGAACCGGATTATTGGTTTGATTTACAGTGACCGCCTGGAAGAAATGCATATTAATTGGTCCCAGGATTTATCGAATCATTTGGGGAAAGACTATTCCACCTTGAGTAAACTGTTTTCCGATGTGGAAAGTATCACCATCGAAAAATTCTTCATCCTGCACAAAATTGAAAGAGTCAAAGAACTGATCGTTTATGATGAATTGACGCTCAGTGAAATTGCTTACCGTTTGGGATATAGTTCTGTTCAGTATTTATCGAACCAATTCAAAAAAACTACCGGCCTGTCCCCCAGCCATTTTAAAAAATCAAACAGGGTCCGCCGTTCCCTGGATACCCTGAACGAAGGTAAAACTTTGTAACAATTTCCGATTTATCTGTAACATTTTATAATTTTCTCTGGGGGAAATTCATACCGAAATTTCTCAATAATTAAGCAATATGTGAATATGGAAAACACCAATACAGTAGAATTAAAAATTAAGGGGATGCACTGCGCCGGATGTGTGACCACCATCGAACGGGCCCTGTATAAAGCTGAAGGGGTAAAAAAGGCCGTCGTGAACCTGACCTTAGAAAAGGCCCGCGTTGAGGGGGACATAGATTTTGAACAGTTGATCCAAACGGTCCAGGAAACGGGTTACGAAGCAGAATTGATCGAACAGTTTACATTGCCAACGGAAGGTCAGCCCGATGAAAATTTAATCCGCGCGAAATACCAGATGAGTTTTGCCTGGATTGCCACGGCTATCATCATGCTGTGGATGATTCCCAAATGGGTTACGGGCGTCATGTGGCCCAACCCCTCCTTATATATATATGGTATGATCACTTTAAGTGCGGTTGTATTACTTTTCCCCGGTCGCGACACCCTTAGGTCAGCCTGGCAATCAACTGTCCACTTTTCTCCCAACATGGATGTCCTCATTGCACTGGGGTCTCTGGCCTGTATAGTTACCGGTTTTTTAAAAGCATTGGGAATGAATATCCATTCCTTTGCCGGGATTGCGGGGATGATCATGGCCTTTCATCTCACCGGGCGTTATATCGAAACCAAGGCCAGAGGGCGATCATCAGACGCCATCAAACGGCTCATGTCCCTAGGCGCTAAAAAAGCCCGAATCATAGATGCTGCTGATGAAAAAGAAGTCTCTATTTCTGAAATAAAGGTAGGTGATGTCATGCGTGTACTGGCGGGAGAAAAAATCCCTACCGATGGAATTATTGTTGAGGGTGAGAGCTCGGTGGATGAATCCATTGCATCGGGGGAATCAGAGCCGGTATTCAAATCTGTGAATGATCATGTCATCGGCGCTACCTTGAATATTGATGGTAGTTTGAAAGTACAAGCCATCAAAGTGGGCCGGGATACATTTGTGGCCCAAATGGCAAAATTGGTTGAAGAAGCCCAAACCACCAAGGTGCCCATCCAAGCATTCGCGGACCGCGTTACGGCTGTATTTGTGCCCATTGTTTTGGCTTTGGCCCTCATCACTTTCTCCCTGTGGATGACCATTCCCGGTGTCATGCATAAGGGTATGGCAACCTTTCTGACAGTTTTCCCCTGGGTGAATGCAGATGTATCCAGTGCGACAATGGCCCTTTTTTCGGCAGTGGCGGTGCTGGTGATTGCCTGTCCCTGCGCTTTGGGGTTGGCCACACCGACGGCCCTGATGGTGGGCAGCGGTAAGGGTGCGGAGAATGGTATCTTGATTCGCAACGGCGCCGCCATCCAACGCATGAATGAAGTCACCACAATTGTGTTTGATAAAACAGGCACATTAACAACGGGAAAACCGGAAGTCATTGAGATAAAAACTTTTGGTGCAATTCAAGAGGCGGACCTAATCCGAATGGCGGCCAGCGTTGAAAAACATTCCACCCATCCCCTGGCGCAGGCGATCGTGCGCTTAACCCAAGAAAAGCAAATCGGTTTGAATGATGTAGAAAATGTTTTTTCCATACCCGGGAAAGGGGTTAAAGCATCCTTCGGCAGTTCAACGATCACGGTGGGGCATCGGGCCTTTGTTGGCTATAAGGGTGATTTTAATGCCCATGGATCCAATGTATTTGTTGCGGTGGATGATACGGTTTACGGGGTGTTTGTATTGCGGGACACAATCCGGGCTTCGGCCGAACAGTTGATCCGGTATTTAAACCAAAATAGGTTTAAAACAGTGATGCTCACCGGTGACAAAGAAAGTGTGGCCGCTTCCCTGGCGGATCAAATTGGGATTGGTAAAGTAATTTCAGAAGTGCTACCGTCCGATAAGTCAAAAGTTGTGAAGTCAATCCAAGATAAGGGAGAAGTGGTATGTATGATTGGCGATGGCATTAACGATGCCCCCGCCCTGGCCCAGGCGGATGTGGGTATGGCTATGGGTACGGGAACAGATATTGCTATGGAGACGGGGGATATCATCTTAGTCAAAGGTGATTTGAGCAAAGTCCGGCAAGCAATCTCACTTTCGCAGAAAACATTTCAAAAAATTCGGCAAAATCTGTTTTGGGCCAGTATTTATAATTTGATAGCAATCCCCTTAGCAATTTTTGGTGTTTTGCACCCTGTTTTAGCCGAGGCGGCCATGGCTTTTTCATCCATAAATGTGGTCGGAAATTCCAACCGTCTCCGTCGAGAAAGGCTATAAAAACAGCCCCTTGTCATGGGCGATATTCCGATGCAAAAAAAAGTTTGCTCGCACTTAAAAAAACTGTTAGGTTCGGCCGCAGAGGTGAGAGGGGATAGGTGCGTATTTAGGCAGTTTATCCCCTAAACGCAAGTAGAAGACTTATAAACAATCACTCAAAAAAGTGGAGAAACTCATGAAGAGAATAGCGTTAGTACTAATGCTATTGCTACCTGTGTTTGCTTTCTCGCAGACGTCCGGTAAATTGAGTGGTATCGTTACTTCCGATGGGCAGCCGCTTGTCGGGGCCAACGTTTTGATTGGGGGGACCTCCTTTGGTGCCGCCACAGACGCTGACGGACGATACTACATTGTGGACGTGCCTGTGGGTTCTTACATGGTAGAAGCACAATACATTGGTTACAAGAAATTGACCATTGAAAATGTGCGCGTGAATGCCAACCTGACTACCGAGCTAAACTTCAGCCTTGAAGTTGCCGCTGTGGAAGGGGAGGAAGTTTCAGTCGTCGCGGAGCGGCCGCTGATTCAAAAGAACGCCACCAACAGTACCGCCATTGTGGATCAGGAAGTTGTAAAAGCACTGCCTGTCCGTGATGTAGGATCTGTGGTTGCGCTTCAAGCGGGGGCTGTAGGTGGAAACATCCGCGGCGGCCGCTCCTCAGATAACGCGTATTATGTAGATGGTGTATTGATGAAAAACGATTGGTCAGGCAGCAACTTGGTTGCATCTCTTTCTCAAAGGAGTATGCAGGAAATTGCTTTCCAGGCTGGTGGTTCTTCAGCCGAATATGGCGGCGCTAACGGTGGTGTAGTCAACGTGGCTACCGCTACCGGTGGTGACAAAATATCCGGTTCATTTGAATACCTCACTGATCTGGGATCAACATCTCCCGGAACAGACCCCAATGCGCTGTACAGCTACGGCAAAAACATCATTAACATGAGCGTCGGCGGACCGATTACGGATAAAATTCGCTTTTTCGCTATGTTAGAACAGGATAAAACAGACGATGCTTCACCATCGTTTACGGCGGTACCGTTCATGGATCGCGAAATCCTGACCCAGGCTGAATTCACAGCAAAAGGTTATGATACCTTATACACTTGGAAGGATGGAGATTACCCGGATGGTGTCATTCACTACGAACGGGTTATTCGCGATAACCAGACCAATGCCGATAGCTTAATCGCCAAAGTGGCTAAAAACGATACAACCTATATTTTAGGTTCCAACTATCGCCGCCTCTATGGTAAAAAACGGATGGGTCCGAATCAAAAAACAACTCTTTCCGGCAACTTTGATATGGATTTCCGTCCTTTCCGCGTCAAAGTTGGTTTTGCGCGGTATGACTTTCAGTCCAATGGATATTCCCATGGCAGTCATGCCCTAAACTGGGATAATTACAGCCAACAGTATGAATCATTGCAGAATGTGCTCTACTTAAATGGTACCATGAGCTTGGGGTCCAAGTCTTATGTCAAAGCCATTGCCAGTATGAGCAACTATTCGCAGTATTATTACAATAACAACTTTAAATCTGGCTCCAAGGATGACGCCACCACGTCTGATTTTGAAAAGTACGGTATTCGGACCAAGGATGCCGGTAGTTATAACTACTACCTGCGCCGCACCGGCCGGAACCCCCTTTCAGTGCAGGACCTGGTGTATAAAACCAACTATGGTGCCCAGTATGATGATTATACTCAGCGTTACCAGGACCGTGCAGGCCTGCGCCTGGACTACCTGAATCAGGTTGGTGTCCATGAAGTCAAAGCCGGTATGGAATACTATAACACTGAGATAAACTGGTATCGGATTGCTCAGCCCTTTGAAGTGGCTGAGAAATCGGCCCTCTTAGATGTCAACTATGATGGTAAAGTCAGCACCGAAGAAGTAGGTGACCAGAATGGGGACGGCACGGTGAATTCCGCCGATTATGACCTCTGGCGCTTTTACACTTACCGTAATGCCTATGTTGATAATTTAGGATACGATATTTTCGGTAAGAAATCAGACAGCTACAAATTCGATACCCATGCTTCTGAGCCCGGTAAATCGGTCACCAACCGTTTTTACGTACAGGATAAGATTGAGCTGAAAGATGTTGTCGTCAGCCTTGGTCTTTCTTTTGAATCCTGGAACCCCAATACCATGGCGCCCGATTCAGACGGCGACGGTGTTGGCGATGCGGCTGGATTCCGTAACATTCACTTCCAAGATGGCCGGATTGATAAGTCTGGTACACAAAAAGGGTCTTTAAAATGGGAAAAAGTGGCCACGCATAAAGCCATTTTACCCCGTTTAGGGTTCTCTTTCCCTGTGACCGACCAGACGGTTTTCCGTGCCAACTATGGTACTTACATGCAGGCACCTGCTTTGTCTTATGTTTATCTGACAGACAGTGGCTTAACTGCAAACATGACTCAGGGTAATATGACTGTGTCTGAAAACCCGGCCATTAAACCGGAACGGACGACACAATATGAGGTCAGTCTGGCACAGCAGATCGGTCAATATGCCGCTTTAGAAGTCACCGGTTTTTACAAAGAATCCCGCGATTACCTCATGATGAAAAACCATGAAAAAATCGGCGGGCAAGCGCCGTTAAAAAACGGTGCAGAAACCAGCTGGGCCCAATACATGAATGGTGACTATGGTGTCACGCAAGGGTTTACTACCAGCTTGTCCATGCGCCGCGTGAAAGGATTTTTAGCCCAGGTTAACTATTCCTATATGACTGCGCGCGGGACCGGTTCTTCTCCAAGCCAGAACTTCACGATTGCCTGGATCGGTGGTACGTACCCCGTAACCATTAACAGACTGTCTTTTGACCAGCGTCATACCGGTAACTTCATTTTAGATTACCGGAATCCATTGGGCTTTGGTTTTAACGCCGTTTACACCTTTGGCAGCGGTAAAGCTTATACGCCTGCCGTTTCTCAAAGTGAAGTGTTTGGCCGCGGTTGGGGCATCCCCACAGCAGCCATCAACTCCGGTGATAAACCCTGGACAGCCAAATTGGATATACGCGCTGATTACAACCTGAACGTCGGTGGTGCTGACCTGAATGTTTACCTCCTGGTTAAAAATGCTTTCAACAGAGAAAATATTTACTCTGTGTATGAAGGTAGCGGCCAGGTGGCAAACGATGGCTGGCTCGAAACCGCAGAAGGTCAGGTTTGGATCAGAGGCCAAGAAAATGAGTTCCCGGCCATTTCCAAGGCCGAGGGCGGCCCTGGCGCCGAACAGCTCTATCTTGACCGTCTGGCAAGCCCCGGACGCTGGGGTAGTCCGCGTATTGTAAGACTTGGTCTGCAAGTAAGCATTTAAGAGAGGTGAAAAAAATGAAAGTTTTAAATAAACTCCCGATCATCCTCATAACGGCCGGCTTGCTGACCTCTACTTTCGCAGGAGAGAAAACAGGCAAGATCAAATTGCCGTCGTTATATAAAACGAATGTGGATGTAACGGGTACCTTTGACGGTAACCGTGTCAAGAATGACATGGAGAATAACGGGCTGATTGTGTCCGACTTCTCCGGTCACTCTGGTATGGAATGGCCAAAGGATAACCACACATACACTGTGTATGCTTCCTCCATCTGGTATGCGGGGAAGGTGAATGGCGAAATCCGGACTGCTGCCGGGGACTACTCCAATGAAATGGTACCCGGTCCTTGGGGGGCAGACCCCGGTGCGGCCGCGCACAAATTCTACAAAGTAAGCAAGTCTGACCTTGCTGACCCATTAAACAGTTCTGATTTTCAGAACTGGCCGGTGGCCTTGGGTGCACCTTGGGTTGACGTAGATGGCGATGGTGTCTATACACCTTTGCCCAACGGCCCGGATCATCCCGAATTTATCGGTGATCAGGTGATGTGGTATGTGGCCAATGATGGTGGGGCAGGATCCCACGGTCTGTTTGGCACCCTACCCTTGGGCATTGAAGTGCAGTTCACCATGTTTGGATTTGATCGTCCTGACGTATTTGGTGATATGATGTTCTTCAAAGGCCTGGCAATCAACAAGGGTGGCAACACGATCGAAGATATGTTCATTGGTCTCTGGTCCGATCCGGACTTGGGTGACGCCGGTGATGACTTCGTTGGTTGCGACACAACCCTCAGTCTCGGCTATTGTTGGAATGATGGTGTTGACGCTGAATTCGCCGGTTATTCCGGAGGAACGCCTGCTGTAGGCTATGACTTCTTCCAGGGCCCGATTGTTGAATCTGCCGGTGATACCGCCCTCTTTATGGGGCAAAAGAAACCCGGGTACAAAAACTTGCCCATGTCTTCTTTTGCCAAATACATCAACCCAGATGCGGTGTATTTTGATCCGAATGATGCTACTGAGGTGTATAACTATATGTTAGGCCTTCGTGCAGATGGTACACCATTTCCAGAAGAAGCAACTGGTGGATCAAAATTTGTTCACCCCGGCGATCCTGAAAAAGATACCGGCCCAACAGATACGGAATATGTGGATTCAGATATTCATGCTTCCAGTGACCGCAGGTTTTTGATGAATGCTGGTCCGTTTACCATGGCCCCTGGGGATACCCAGGAAGTGGTATTTGGGATTATGCACGCCGCTGCAGGCGGACCCAAAAAATCCGTGACCTATCTCAGACAGGTGGATGCCTTGGCACAGTTGGCTTACGACATCCAGTTTTCACTTCCGGCTTCACCGCCGGCGCCTGCTGTGACGGTAACAACCCTGCCGGAAGAAATCATCCTGCGCTGGAACGACGCTGCTGAAGCCTATAAAGTGGAAGATGTGATCGATAAAATGCCCGTTCCCGTGTCCTATGATACAACCTTTGCAACGGGATATTTCAGCGCTGCTGAACTAGCGACCTTAGCTTGGTACACTGCGACCGATACTTCATACACCACAACGGATAGCACCATGATTATCACGGCCCAATATATTGTGGCTATTGATACAACATGGGGCGGTGAAAACACATGGTTCAAGTTTGAAGGATACAACGTTTACCAGGTTGAAACATTATCCGGTACCGGCGCCAAAAAGCGCATCGCAACCTACGACTTGAAAAATGGTGTAACAGAGATCTTTGATGATGTATTTAATCCCACAATGGGTGAAGTCATCAACCGTCGTGTACAGTTTGGAAGTGACACGGGGGTTAAACGATCTCTGGCTATATCTGCGGATGCATTGAATAACGGTATTCCCTTGAAAACGAATAGAGAATATTTTTATGCGGTTACGGCCTATGGCTATAACGCCTATGGAATTCCTCGAACGCTGGAAAGTACGTTTTCAATTCTGCCGGTTCGTCCTCAGTTTCCAGAAGGGATCGATACCGATTCTCTTGCTGCCGCGGGATCAACTACCGCGGCCAGTCATACCAGTGGCGCGTCTGACGGAAGTGTGATTGCAACAGTCATTGATCCAACAGCAATCACGGGGAACGATTACGAGATTTCCTTTAGTGATACGTTGGCTGATGGGTCTAAGGTGATCAACTGGACCGTAACCAGTGGTGGCACGGCTGTTAGTTCAGCAAATACCATACAAGGCGGTGTTGATTTCAGTACAGGCGCCAGTGTTGGTGCGGGTGCGAACCCAATCGTAGACGGACTCCTCTTGGAGGTTAATGGTCCACCATTGGAATTCAAGGATTTCAATTGTACTGCTAACGCGAATGGCCCGCTTGATCCCCCTGCACGAGCAAGTGCAAGTTGGAGAGGGTATCCATCGGTTTACGATCCGGCAGGTGATTATCCCTATTATGGTGCCCAAATGGCCAATAGCGGATCATACTGGTTCCTTGCCACGAATTCTACTACGAATTATCCCTATGAGAAATTTGTAGGCTATGTTACCAGATATGCTGGTGGTTATGGTAATCCTGATGGCGGGATCGCAGCACTGATTCCAGATGACTTTGAATTCCGCTTCACTGAAAAAGGCAGTAAAATGTTCGATTGGTGGGGGACGGAGAAAATGGTCGATACGCCGTTGGAAATCTGGAATATTGGTGATAAATCTGATCCAAGTGACGATTTCCAGATGATGGCCATTTTCCTGGATGCTGACGGAGATGGACAATTTTCCTTAAGAGCAAAAGACAGCCCAATGTCCGGTGCTGATAATGATCCAATGACCGATGCTATGTATATCGTTGAGCATATGGACAGAGCACCGGGGACGGCCGGTTATGAAGCACTTGTTGCTGCCTATACAGCTGATCCAATGCATGGTGGAAACTATCCATGGGCAACTGGACCGGGCTTACCTCTTTCCGCATCAGGGCAAACATCCCGAGCCATGATGATGAACATCGCATTCATTGGCTGGAATGTTGGTAGCGTATCAGCAGACCCCTTTTCGCCTAAATCAACTATGCCGGAAACAGGGGCGGTATTTGAAATGATTACAACCAAACCGAATAGTTCAAAGGACGTGTTTACGCTGAAAACAGATGCGATTAAACCGTTGGCAAAAACAGTTGATGTTGCTGACGTTAATGTTTGGCCAAACCCATATTTTGGGTACAATCCCGAAGAACGAAATCCTGTCGACCAGCAGATGCACTTCACGCACCTACCCGAGTCCGGCGCATGGAAAATCCGGATCTTTGATCTGGCCGGTAACCACGTGCGGACTCTTGATGGATCGACTGTGGGTGACGGTTCTCAGTTCTCTGTCTGGGATCTGAGAAACGACTTCGGCGTTCCCGTGGCAAGTGGTATGTATCTTGCCCACGTGGAATCGGGTGGTAAATCAAAGGTTCTTAAATTGGCAGTTGTTCAGCCTGAACAACGCCTGGACCGCTATTAACAGAAGACAGAAAGGAAATGATGATCATGAAAAAGAAAATGATGAATATCTTCCTCGGTAGTGTCTTCCTGATGGGCGCCTTGTCTGCCGGGACCATTAAATCCCAGGGACAAGCGGGAGCAACTCAGCTTCTTATTCCTGTAGGTGCTTCTACCATTGCCACCTCCGGTGCCAATGGTGCGACGGTCACAGGTGTGGATGCGCTTTACCTGAACCCCGCTGGTACAGCAGGGATGCGGGGAGGCTTCCAAGGCACTGCCTCAACGATGAATTACATCGCTGATATTGATATAACCTATGCCGGGTTTGTTACCAATTTAGGCCCTCGCGGATCCATTGGTGTTTCCGTGAAGTCTCTCGATTTTGGTGATATCCCTGTTACAACAGCCAACGCAACTGAAGGTACCGGTGAAATGTTTTCACCCAACTTCCAGACGCTGACGGCCACCTATGCACGCTCATTTGCTGATCGTGTACGTTTTGGTGCATCGTTCAAATTCGTATCTGAACAGATCATTAATACCAAAGCAAGTGGTTTGGCTGTTGATATGGGTGTTCAATACCAGTTTGCCAACTACCCCCTGGCAGTTGGTGTCACCTTAAGCAACTTGGGGAACCGCATGGAATACCAGGGTTCCGATCTGGAACAGACCATGAGACCTTCCGGGTCCCAATCCGGTTCCAGCGTAGAACGGTTCCGTGTGAAAAGTGAAGCATTTGATTTGCCCGCTAAACTGAATGTGGCGTTGAATTATGCGCCCATGCAGGGGTTGAATCTCATGTGGGCTTTCACCAACAATTCGTTCTCCGTGAATACCCAGAGTTTTGCTGCTAAGTATTCCATCGGACCAGCCTGGGTTGCTGGTGGTATGGAATCCCGCTTGGTGGGTGACTCCAAACCAGCTGACATTACTCAGGGTACCTGGGATGAAGCCGAGTCGGAAGCGAAAAACAATCTGTTTGGTGCAACCTTCGGTGCCGGTGTCACGGTTCCGGTTGGCGGTATGAAACTTGGGGTTTCTTACTCCATGCGTTCAGTTGCAAAATACTTTGATAGAAATCAAGTTATGCAGGTGACTGTAGAGTTCTAAAGAACCTTTAGACAATCAAAATATGAAAGGGCCCCGCAATTGCGGGGCCCTTTTTTTTGACCAATATTTAACACCCTTTTTGTATGGTGTCATAAAGCACAAATTCTGTCATGCTGAGAGAGTCTCGCGCAGCGAGACAAATGAAGCATCTCAAGCAATTGTTTTGGGGACACCGTCTGCTTGAGATACTTCGTCCCTAAAAAATATAGGGACTTAGTATGACAAGTGTTGTATGTACGAGGGTAACAATAATTTTTGGTATATTCAACAATGGTAAAACTTTACTATGTATATATGATGGCTTCTGAATCCAAAGTGATCTATACAGGGATGACCAATGACTTATACCACCGCGTTTACCAGCATAAAATGAAACTATTTGAAGGGCTCTCAAAACGGTACAATACCTACAAACTGGTCTGGTACGATGAAACAGATGATGTAACTGCGGCGACAGAGTTAGAGAAAAGAATCAAAGGATGGCTCCGAAAAAAGAAAGTGGCCCTCATTGAAGAAGAGAATCCAAATTGGGAGGATTTAGCCGGAGAATGGTTTAAAGAATAATTCAGGTTCAAGTGCCTGTCCCTCGTGATAAAACTGCACAAAAAAAGGATGTCATTCTGATGATCCCGATTTATCGGGAGAAGAAGCCATGCCTTCAGTCCCCTACCTGCCCGCCTTCGGCATTCAGGCGGGCGGCAGATAAAAATCTCAAGCAATTGTTTTGGAGACACCATATGCTTGATATACTTCACTGCGCTCAGTATGTATTATGTTGCAATAGTTTATTTTCTTATTGATTTGGACTGTAGGG
>CAYFJU010000071.1:0-16981 GCA_964343505.1 uncultured bacterium | reverse complement strand
AAATAGATAACTTAAATTATCAATGTGTAAACCATGTCTCTCCAAGTGTCAAATTTCTTATAAAAAACACTTGACCGACGAGAAATGCTGAGATAATTTTTCCTCTAATTTAGGCAGGACCGTGACACAAGAAGACTGGTTGTTCCCCCGCTCCCAGGATTCCTACGGTCCTGCTTCTATTTTAGGGATAAGTAAAAAGCCCCGCCAAGAGCGGGGCTTTTTACTTTAAAGAGTAGGGGTGATTAGTATTAGAAACGGGCGTTGAGTTTTAGCGTAATATGCCGCCCTAATTTCGGTCCGCCAATAATTTCCCGGTGCACATCACCATTCAGGTTGTTAATGTTTAAGAGCAGATCATATCGCTGGCCAAATCGGTATCCCAGCATGGTATCCACGACAAAATACTTTTCAATTACGCCATAATGGACCCCTGCCGCCCATTCAAATTCAGGAATATAGCGAAAGCCGATATTGCCATGGAGACCCCTGTCCGAATTATAGGCCACCTTCGCATTGACTTTAAACTTGGGCGCATTGATGGGATCATAACCCCGTGTTAGGAAATTCCAAAAGCGGGTTTTTCCCAAAAAGGAAAAATTGACATCCGCCGTTATTTGAGGTGTAATAAAAGTGTAAACACTAGCATCAATCCCCCATAAACTCACAGCCCCATAATTAATATTCGTTAGCATTAAGTTGACCGGATTATCGAAATCGACACTATCATCGGTCCACCAGGCGCCTAAAGTATCCCCATTGGATATGACTAATTCTGTTCCAGGTCGAGCCGCCTTTGGTTTATCCCACCATCCGGCAGGAATGATACTCCAATTGGAGGATCCATATTCAATGTAATAGGCTCCGGGAATACCATCGCCACCATCTTTAATTCCGCTATGGTTGGATGTGGGTATAAATCCAAGAATATCAACATCGGGCGTTTCCACGGCATAAAAGCCCCTGGACGTATCTAATACCACCGGTGTAACCCATGTTAAATCACTGACAAAATCACTATAGGTACTGTAATAAAAGTCAAAAGTGGCTCGGGTCTTTTCACCGACAAAACCGGCATAGCCAAATTCATAGGTCCACACTTCTTCAGAGCGAACGGGATCCAGATATTTGTAATCCTCCCCTTGGACGAATTGTTCGGGGCGACCCAGGACAGGGGGGATATACAAAACAGCGCCCGGAGGGATATCCGCCCAACGGAATCGAGAACGGGAGTAATCTCTTACATCATACATCATAAGATTACCATTGGAATTGCGTGTATAGCCGTAGCCGTCCTTGTTGCCCCGTGCTTTGACGGGAAAAATGGAATATTGCGCCGCCAGGATATCAAGGTAGAGTCCTTGGGATGAAGGGGTGTTAAAGGCCCGGGCCGCTGTCAACCGAAATGTTTGATTATCCTTAGGTTTCCATAATACCCCCACTTTTGGAGAAATTTGCGGAAAGAAGTTGGCTGTTTCTCCCGATAATGGATCCAATATGAAAGGTATCCCGTCTTCTTCCAATTGTCCGCTGTGGAGGTCTAACCGCCCGGACAGAATGAGATCAAAATGGTCCGACAGTTTGGATTGGGACTGGGCATAGAGGCCATATTCATTGGTGACGAATAATTCATCCCATTCATCGATTTTACCATCGCCGTCATTATCCTTGCCATCTGCGTCAAAACTAATAGGGTTATTCCCACCGGAACCATCAGGAAGAATGGTGCCGAATGTCTTGGGCATGGTGCGTTGATAGTCTCCACCCCAGATCAATTTGGTATTCAAAAAATTGAAATCCAGGTTATGCTGGAACTGGAGATGTAAAAATTTGGACTGATCCCAGACCACGCCACCGGTTCGCATGTTCCGGGTGGTCCCTGACAGGCTCGTATTCAGGTAAGCTTGGACAAACCAGTTTTTATACACCCATCTGCCTTGGAAGAATTGATAAATCCAATCATCGGCTAAATAGCGGCCGATACCGGTTATATTAATATTGGTTGCCTGGGCAAACCCATAATTCAGACTGACAAAATGCTCCGGCGAAAAATCATAATCCATTCGCAAGTCAAAGCGGGTGTTCTTGATATCAAAATTGGGCATATCATCCACCCCGTCCTTGTTGCGGTCCCGGATAATATTATCGGAACCCAAATAGGTTGTATCTACAACACCGTCTCGATCCCGGTCTACTTCAATATCCCAGTCATTCCACCAGGCCCGGCCATCCTTAAAATAATCGTCTAAAATATCCCCGTGACCAAAATCCTGATTTTGCCACTGATAATAATGGGCGGTCCGTTCATCATGCTCGATGTATTCCCAATCATAGGCAGAAAAGTTGACCAGGGACATTTTATACCCAAAATTTCCCGTCTGCCCGGAATGGCGAACCTGGGCCTTGGCAAAATTCCGGGACCCGCCGGTTAGGCCGATAACCGTACCTAAGGATTCTTGGGGTCGTTTGGATATAATATTCACCACCCCGGCGTGGGCGTTGGGGCCGTACAGAGCCGAAGAAGGCCCCAAGACGACTTCAATTTGTTTCACATCATCGGAGGTCAGTGGAATAACGTTATAGGCAATCAAGCGCAGGGAAGGGACATTGGCCATCCGCCCATCGGTTAAAGTGAGTAAGCGGCTGCTGAAACTGGAATTGAATCCCCGGGCGCTGAGGTTATAACTGTCCAGCCCGGAAGCAGTAAAATCCACCCCTTTAATATTTTTGAAATAATCTCCCAGGTTAGGGTTGCTGGCGTTGCGAATCTTTAATTCGGATATAATCGAAATAGCCGCCGGGGCATCGGTGATTTTTTCCCGCTTCCCCCGGCTGGCTGTCACTACGTATTCCTGAAGCTGAATAGCCGAAACAGATAGTTGGACATCAAAAGTATTGGTAGGTTCATCGGCAGAAACTTTGATCTTGTTCTTAAAATCACTATAACCGATATAGGTGACTTTAATCGTATAGGATCCTTCGGGAATACCTGAAATGATATAATTTCCGTTAAAATCCGTGGCGGCGCCTGTATTCAGGCCATTGCCGCTGATGACCACATTGGCGCCGATCAGGGGGTCACCCGTGGATTGGTCGGTAACCTTACCCGTCAGGTCTGTGTTTTGGGAAAAGATAACGGTGGTACAAAATAGGAGGGTAGATATGGATTTTTTCATGGTTACCTCATATCATTTTAGCTCCTAAAAAAATGGGGGTGGTCCGAAAACCACCCCCACCTCTCTATGAACGATACACTTGCGAGGTATCAAAGTATTGTTTTAGTCAACGGCGGTCCATTGAGAAGCGAATTCAATGGTTTCATCCACAGGGATGCAGACACCGTTTTTAATCGTGAATTTCATTTTACCACCGGCTGCGGTAGGAATACCTGACACGGCAAAGTCAGTGGCGCTGTCATTAACTACTGCCGGGGCTGTGGGGGTGGAACTATCTACCAGCATGGCATAAGGAATGCCAAAGGAAGATACAGTACCGCCGCCGGCCAAGTTGTCGGCGTGCATGTAGGCGACCATATCTGTTGCCGTGATATTGCCGTCGCTATCTAAATCTGTTAATGGGTTTTTAACGTCGGATATTTTAACCGTTGTTTCGGCGATGACGTTGAAAGCATACCAAGTCAAATAGTTGCCCCAAGATGCCAATGTTGTAGAGGCGATATATGCTTCGGAAGCCAGGTCTTCACCGGCGCCGGGATCATCCGGTGTGGTAAAGAATCCACCGGCGGTGTTGACCGGTAATTGAGAAATACCGGAGATGACACGGTCATCTGCTTCACTCCATGATGCCATGACTTCTGTATATCGTGTACTGTGTGAATCCCGGTCCAGGAAATCAATGGCCATTTTGCCTGCATCGCCGTCAACCGTGAGTTTACCATCGGGGAATGGCGGAAGTACCTGTGTTAAATCCCCAGAGGCTGTCGGAGCAATTTCAATTTTATGATTGTCCGTACTGAAGTAATCAAATGTAACCGTATAGTCGCCCTGGTCATTTATTTGAGGAATTTGCAGCTCAGGTGTGCATGTTTGAGTATTGAGTTGGATTGAAGGATAGGTACCCTGGATTTTATAGGTCCCCGGTTTATCTTTGCTGGGGGCATCATCAAATGTACCTTTCATGGAAATACCAAAAGCAGCCAGTGCAGCGGCATTTAAATCATTGGTTCTGGGGAAACCCGGTGCATTATCGCCGGCTTTCCAAGATGCCAGCGTCTGATTGGTCGCTGCTGTGACTACGGCTGGATCAGCGCCCGTGGCGGCGGCAAAACCGGCAGCATCGTTCCAGGTAGCCACCAGGTTATAGGCATCCGCAGAATGCGCGACGCCTTCCTTGGTAACAACGGTGCGTGTATAAGTACCCTTCAGTCCGGATAAAGTCCATTCACCCACCACATCACCGAAAATGGGGGGTTCATCTTTTTTACAGGCAGAAAATACAATCATTCCTGCCAGTAGAATCGAGGAAGTTTTAAAGAGTTTTGATTTCATAACCTCTCCTTATTGTGTTCGTTCATATTTACAATGTGTTCGTTCATAGCCACCATTTCAGTATTAATTCGCAAGAGTTACTGAAAAGTGCATTGAAAAGCTACAACTTTCAGAAATTGTGTTCAAATCTTTTTTTAATCAATTTCAATCCATTTATTTTCTCCGCTCCAACCAGCGTTTAATTGACCATAACAATACAAGTGATCCAACGATAAAGAGTGCATTCCCAAGAATGATAGTGGTCAGGTTATCCATGCTGAAATATAAAAACAGCAGGCGTAAAAAAAGGAGTAATTAAAAAACAAACCGACCGGTCGGTTTATGTCTTGTTTTTTCCTCGTCTATCAACCTAACTTTATCTAAAATTAAACAGATTTTTTATCCCTTTATTCATCATAACAGGAAACATTATTAATGAAAATTGCAGTATTAGTTAAACAAGTGCCGGGGTCTGAATCGCCCCTTCCGATCATTTCTGACCAGAAATGGGTGGATGAAGGCGCCGTCGCTTATGTCATGAATGAAAGTGACAATTATGCGTTGGAAGAAGCGCTTCAAATCAGGGAAGCCAATGGTGAGGGTGAAGTAGTAGCGGTGAGTCTGGGTCCCGACCGGATCCAAAAAGTGATCCGGGAAGCGTTAGCCAAAGGAGCCGACCGCGCCATCCACATTCAAATGGAAACGGCAGGGGCCGTTGACCCACTGGCAATTGCTTCCCATTTTGCTGATGCATTAAAAGATGAAAACTTCGATTTAATTTTTTCAGGACTCCAATCCGATGATGTAGGCATGGGCCAAACAGGTGTGATCCTCGGCGAAATGCTGGGAATAGCTACGGCCTCCCTGGCTATGGCGACTGAAGTGGGAGACGGCGAGATTAAAGTAAAGCGCGAATTGGAAGCAGGCTGGTTTCAATGGGTTTCCCTTTCACTGCCGGCCAGTGTCTCGATTCAATCGGGTTTGAATACACCCCGCTATCCATCCTTGAAAGGCATCATGGGCGCCAAGAAAAAGGAGCTCAAAGTGGTTGAACCCGTTGCGGGTGATTCAAAGCAATCCCTGGAAAAAGTATATGTACCCCACAGTGATAAACAGACTGTTATGATTGATGGATCGGTTGATCAGGTGGTGGAAAAACTGGTGGACACATTTCGCAACGACATTAAAATATTATAAGAGGGAAGCATGGATATTTTAATCGTACTTGAAGATAATAATGGAAAAATTCATCGCATGGGATTGGAATCCATTGTCGCCGCCCAGAAGATGGCGGGTGGATTGGGTCTTTCCATGGGCGCTGTTGTATTGGGCGCCAATGCAAATGCATTAGCTGAACAGGCCTCGGGATACAGTATCGGTGAAGTCATTAAAGTAAATGATGACCTTTTAGCTTCTTATTCATCCGATGGATATGCTGAAGCGGTGAAGCAGGTGATAGAACGGGAAAAACCCACTTATGTGTTGTTCGGCCATACCTACCAGGTGCGGGATTATGCGCCCAAGGTCAGCGCTAAACTCATGAAACCATTTTTGGTGGATAATGTGGCTGTGAGTACTGAGGGCGGCAAAGCCGTATTTACAAAACAAATGTTCAATGCAAAATTATTCTCCGACGTTTCTCCCAGTGGAGACGGTCCATACCTCGTGAGTTTTCAATCCGCCGCTTTTTCTGCAGACAAGGTTGAAACCGGATCAGCAACAGTTAGAGAAGGATCCGTAACCCTTGATACATCCATGATCAAAACCGAATCGGAAACACCCTTCCAGGAAGAAGCCGGCGGTGTGGACCTCACATCCGCCGATCTGATCGTTTCTGTGGGACGGGGCATCGGTAAAGAAGAAAATATCCCCTTAGCCCAAGAACTGGCAAAAGCTCTGGGGGCAGAACTGGCCTCTTCACGGCCGGTGGTGGATGCCGGGTGGCTGCCGTCCGCGCACCAAGTGGGCAGTTCAGGACAATCCGTTTCACCGAAAATGTATTTGGCTTTGGGCATATCCGGGGCCATTCAGCACGTGGTGGGGATGAAAGGATCGAAAAATATTGTGGCCATCAACAAGGACCCGGAAGCGCCCATCTTTGAGATTGCGGACTATGGTGTTGTGGGTGACGTTTTAGAGATCGTTCCCAAGCTGACGGAAGCACTGCAATCGTAACTAAGTACGGCAATTTATGGAGTGGATTGACTGCGTCAATCCAAGAATCAACACAGTTGATTCCTGCTCGACTTTATCATTCAGGCGGGCAATCCAAAATAGAGAAAACTTACAGCAGTGTTAGTGTAGTAGTCTAAATGCTTTCTAACCTCGAACGCCTCCTTTTCGTCATCCTGGTTGCGGTCTCTATGGGACTGGCAGGGGTGACGTTTCGGCGGATGTTCAAAGTGATCGGCCGTGGGTCCGACCCCATTGATTGGGCCAAAGCATTTGCCAAATGGCCCAAAGGGCTGTCTGTGTTTTTGAGCCAGAAAACCCTTTTTAAAACTCGCCCTGTTGTTGGGGCCATCCACGCGGGAGTGGCTTGGGGCTTTACGCTGTATTTGCTCGTAAATGTGATTGACGTCCTCTATGGAATGGTCCCCGGATTTCACTTTTTCCCCGATAGTATTATCGGTGATGTATATCGCTTTTTCGTCGACATATTTAGCATAATTGTCTTAGTGGGCGTCCTTCTTTTTGTTGTCCGGCGCTTCATTACAAAGGATGAGCGTCTGGCCACCCGTGCGCCGGTTTTATTGAGTGATTCAGCCCGGAGAGGCATCCAGCGGGACTCTTTTATTGTGGGGATGTTTATCCTTCTCCATGTGGGGTTCCGTTTTGTGGGCGCTTCATTCGAAGTGGCCATTCACGGTACCGATTGGAGTCAGCCCGGCGCGACCCTGCTGTCATCGGTCTGGGGTGGGTTATCACCGGGTAGCTTAGTATTTGGTGAACATCTCGGCTGGTGGATGGCTTTAGGATTGATCTTAGGGTTTATGCCTTATTTCCCTTATTCAAAACACGCCCATTTATTTATGGGCCCCCTGAATTATATGGCCCAAGTGGAGCGGAGGGCTCCATCAACTTTAGAGATCATGGATCTGGAAGATGAGGATGCGGAGCAGTTCGGCGCGGCCAAACTGGAGCACCTGCCCCAAAAACAACTTTTGGACGGCTACGCCTGCATTATGTGCAACCGCTGTCAGGATGGGTGTCCTGCCTATCAAACGGGGAAAGAACTGTCCCCCTCCGCTTTAGAGATCAATAAGCGCTATTATTTCAACGAGCATTTAAAAGAATTTTCTGAAGGTGCGGAAAGCCTGGATAGTCTCTCCAAATGGATGCTCTCGGAAGAGGCGGCCTGGTCCTGCACCACTTGCGGATTCTGTATCGAAGCCTGCCCGGTGGGGAATGAACCCATGGTGGATATCCTGCGTATCCGCCAGGATTTGGTTCTGATGGAAAGCAATTTCCCCAGAGATGCCATGGAGACATTCGATAAAATTGAAAATTATGGAAATCCATGGGGCATGTCTCCGCAGGATCGGGAAAAGTGGACGGAAGGTATGGACATCCCCAAAATGTGGGATAAAGGATCTGCCGAATATTTATACTGGACGGGCTGCTCCGGCGCCTACGATGACCGGGGGAAAGATATATCGAGATCAGTGGCCAAAATCATGAATACAGCCGGGGTGGATTATGCCATCTTGGGGAATGAAGAAACCTGCACGGGCGATTCAGCAAGGCGGATTGGGAATGAATACCTCTTCCAGATGCAAGCCATGCAGAATATGGAAACATTCGAAAAATACGGCGTCAAAAAGATCGTGACCCAATGTCCCCACTGCCTCACCACACTTAAAAATGATTACGGTGAAATCGGCGCGGAACTGGAAGTGGTCCACCATTCTGAATTTATTGCGGACCTGATCAAGGATGGCAAAATCAGTCTGGACCAATCTTTAGGTGAAGATGTTACCTTTCATGACGCCTGCTATGTGGGGCGCCACCATGGAGAGTACGATGCTCCCAGGGATGTCCTACAATCAGTAATGGGTGACGGGGGCAAGGTTGTAGAAATGCCCCGGAATAAAGAGCAGAGCTTTTGCTGCGGCGCCGGTGGAGGTAATATGTGGTATGAGATCAATACGGGCAAGCGGATCAATGTGGAACGCTTTGAAGAAGCCATCGAGACCGGCGCAAAAAAAGTAGCTACATCCTGCAATTTTTGTATGATTATGATGGAAGACGCCCGCAAGGTCACGGGACAGGACGAAACCATGGAAGTGTACGATATTGCTGAATTGGTCGCCGATCGCATTTAATTTTTATCGCCACAATGGCAAACAATAATCATTTTTATTTTCCCTTTGAAAAGGGAATCACAAACTTCGATTCGGACACCATTCAAAATCTATCCGAATATGAAAAGTATCAGCTCTCTTTCCATCCCGAACGCCCCAAATATTTAGACTATTTACCCATTTTTTCTGAAGCGGCAGAATGCCTCCAGAGTGATGCATTCGGTGCTTGTTTAATTCAAACCCATCGGGCATCATTTCAGATCAATAATGAAAAAATTCTCGTTATGCTCATCGGTCAGCAGAGCGGCCCCACGTCAGATTACAAGGCATTTCAAAAATTGGCCACAGACCCTGAATTGGTTCGAGGTTGGAATCACGGTATGCCCACCCCGGCCAGTTATGAAAAGGCCATTGAAGCTGTGAAAATTGCCAACGATGAAAAACGCATAATCATTGTATTTGTGGATACACCGGGGGCCGATCCGACCGAGGAATCAGAAGCGGGCGGCATTGCCTGGAGAATCGGCGGGACGATTAAAGCTTTAGTCGAAGCCGAAGTGGCGACAATATCCGTCATCATCAACCGCGGCTGCAGCGGAGGCGCCATTGCCCTCACCGGAACAGATGTGACCTTGGCCATGGAAAATTCAACTTACCTGGTGATTTCCCCTGAAGCTTGTTCATCCATTTTGTATCATGACCGCCACCATGCCAACGAAGCGGCGGAGATTAGTCAAATTACTTCTAAAGAAGGATTTGCCCACGGGATAGTGGATGAATTGGTGGAAGAGCCCCAGGGCCCAGCGCACCGATTTCCGAAAGAGTCAATTCAGTCCTTGAAAGCTGCATTGATAAAAAATATTAAAAAATTAAAGGGGTTATCTCCATCGGATGTGTTTGAATTTCGTGTGAATCGTTGGGCAAAAATAGGCCAGTGGACAGAGGAAAATTATAGGAGTAGAGAATTTAAATCTCGTTTGCCAAAACCCAATCCCAATGGATTTATCAAACGGCACAGAGGGTGCCGTGATAAAAAAGGAAAAGGTGTATTTGATCCCGTGCCCATTGGCCGTTTAATGAATCAAGATTTTGTATGCGATACTTGTGGCCATCGCTATGTGCGTCTGTCCGCCTGGGACTATATTGATATAATTTTGGATAAGGATTCATTTATTGAACACCCGGAAACCGCCTCGGTTCTGGATAAGGACATTTTGAATTTTCCCGGTTACCGTGAAAAATTGGTTTCTGAACGAAATAAGACAGGGCTACCGGCGGCCATGATCACCGGTGATGGCGCCATTGAAGGGCAGGCGGTGGTGTTATGCGTGAATGATTTTGGCTTCTTGGGGGGCTCTTTTTGCATGAGTACGGGAGAAAAGATCTGGCGCGCGGCCGAAATTGCAATTGAGAAAAAAATGCCCATGGTTTTGCAGGCAGCCGGGGGCGGCGCCCGCATGCATGCCGGGTGTTCCTCCATGGTGAGCATTCCCAAAGTGCAATTGGCCATCACCCGGGTAGAACGAGCAGGGCTTCCGGTAGTCACTATTATCACCGACCCGACCCTGGGGGGCGTTGCTATTGGTTATGGATCGCGCGGCATTCAACTGTTTGAATCCGGTGCGGGGAATATCGGTTTTTCAGGAAAACGGGTGATCGAGCAGTACACGGGGCATCAGGTTACAGCGGATTTCCAACGAACGGACTGGTTGAAAAAACACGGACATGCAAAAAATGTGGTTTCCATTCAGCATTTGAAACAGGAAATACTGGAGAAAATTATTTGAAATTAGCGTCAGGATGAATTGAATTGGATAATTCAAAAAGGTTAAACTATAGGAATTTATGACACAGGTAATCCCATAAAAGTAATCTGATGAAAAATCTGTTTTTCAGGCTGATTTTATTTAATTGTATCTTTTTATTTGGGGCAACCAAAGACGAAGACCCGGCCCGCTTAAAGTTTAAAGTGGCCCTGGCTACACGCACGGAAGTGGCCCCAGCTATTGACGGGTTAATCAATGATGATGCATGGGTGAAAGCGGTGGAAGTCAACGAATTCCTACAGTTAGAGCCCTATAACCTCCAACCACCCAGCGCTGAAACAGTAGTGCGCGTTTTATACGATGATGATTTTCTTTATGTTGCCTTTGACAACAAGGACCCGAATCCGGAAGAAATAATCGGCCGGACCGTTCGACGGGATGATTGGATGACCGGATTCGACAATAACGGTGATTGGGTCGGGATTGGCATCGATTCCAGGAATGATGATCGAACAGGATATTGGTTTGCCATCAACCCGGCGGGGTCAATTATTGATACCTATATTTCCGGAGAAGGCATGGAGGCTTTTGACGCCAGTTGGGACGCGGTCTGGGAAGCGATGGTTAATATCAATGAATCAGGGTGGACCGCTGAATTTCGGATTCCCTTTAACGTATTTCAATTCAGTTCAGCCCAAGAGCAGGAATGGGGTATCCAATTCAACCGTATGATTTACCGGATGCAGGAAGAAGTATTGTGGCCGGGGCGGTCCCTGGGCGCCCGGGGTTTTGTACCGCATTATGGCATTTTACAGGGAATAAAGGATATTCCCCAACCGCACCAGTTAGAACTGATGCCCTATATCTTGGGGGGGCAAACCAGCAACGGGGAAATTGACAATACCAGGAATTATGGGTTAGATGCCCAATACAGTCTCACATCTAACACAACTATGAACCTGACGTTTAACCCGGATTTTGGTCAAGTGGAGGCAGATCCATCCATTTTAAACTTAACCGCTTTTGAAACACGCCTGGACGAAAGGCGGCCTTTCTTTGTTGAAGGGGCCGGTTTTTTCAAAAACAGGGTCAACCTGTTCCATTCCCGGCGGATCGGCCAGCGGCCAGGTTATTACCAACCGGATGAAGGATCAATCGTGAAACGACCGGATGCCACGACCATTTTAGGAGCTGCCAAAATATTAGGTGAAACCAGCACCGGGCTGCGTTATGGAATCATTGAAGCGGTCACCGATGAGGAATTCGGTACGTGGGATTACGATGTTAACGGTGAATTGGTCCGGGAGAAATTTCTGCTGGAACCTTATACTAATTATTTTATTGGCCGCGTTGAAAAAGCGGTCATCAATGATTTATCCACCATCGGGTTCATGGCTACGGACCTGCGACGTCAAGATGCGGGTGCCTCCAACGCATTTAACATGGATTGGAAACTGAATTTTATAGATAACCGTCTTTCGTTCAATGGACAGACAGCCCAGTCCCGGACCAAAGGTGCGCCAGGGTATGCAGGACGCTTTAGTGTGGGGTATCGCGATTTGGATTGGTGGGAATTGCGCGCCTGGGGTGGTTTCATTGACGATATTTTTAACATTAATGACATGGGGTTCCAACGCCGTAATAATAACTGGGATTTGGGTATCCGTGCTGAATTCCGGAAGGACGAACCTTGGGGCAGATTTTTAAACAATACATTGTCGATCAGATGGGGACAAAAGGGTCGTGGTGATGGATTGGTCACCTACAAAAACCTTGAAGTTGAACAGGAGAACACCTTCAAAAATTACTGGAGCATGGAGTGGTCCGCCGCCTTTTCCCCGGAAGTATTTGAAGATGATGACCTGTTCCGGGACCCCCGAGCCCTGATCATCAGGAAGGAAGCAACCCAATTCTATAACTTTTCGTTTCAAACCGACCGCAGAAAGCGGTTCATTCTTGAGCCGGGCATTGACCTTTTCCATGGAGAAACCAGGGGGTGGGGCCTGGAGTACGGCCTGATACTCACCCTGCGGCCCACGGAGTATATTAATATGTCTATCTTTTCATCTAAAGATATTACCCCGGAATCCATGCAGTGGGTGGGTATCGTAGAAGATTCCGTAAGGACCAATATTATCTATGCCACCACCAGACAGGTGACTTATGACACCAGTATTCGCTTAAACTGGAATTTTTCACCGACCTTGACGCTGGAAGGATTTTACCAACCCTTTAAAGTGGACATGGATTATGAGACCTATAACCACTTAGTTGCCGAAAAGACGAATAGGGTGGAGTCCTATCATTATACCGGGGACAAGGATTTTAAGATCAATAACCAGGTGGGAACCTTTGTGTTGCGCTGGGAATACCGGCCCGGAAGCCTGGTTTATATCGTTTATAACCTGAATGACAACCGTTATTACTCTTCGTCTGCCAATCAGTGGTTCAATACTAAGGCGAATTCATTGTTCGTAAAACTGAATTATTTCTTCCAGACGTAAATGTCTTTTTGGATGTGTTGAAGGATGAGCTTCATGCTTCTACCATACTTCCGCTTCGAACTTGCACAGGACGTGACGTCCGTGCTGGGCCCTTCGTCGTAAAAACCTTGCGCCCCGATTCATCGGGGCGCAAGGTTTAGTTCAGACAGACATGTCGGAAAAGTGCGTCAAGCATCCCTGCTTGACGAGATGAGGTGCAAACTGGGACAGGACGACACGTCCTGTCCAGAGTCCTTCGGGGAATTGGATATCTCGAATGGGAATTTCTATGCGGGTTCAGTATCCTTATAGAAATGAACCTGTGAAAAGAGACCAGCTTGGCACAGGATGTGCCGTCTTGTGTGGTGGTATTTGGCTCTTCGACACCTTTCTCCCAATGACTCGGCCAGGTAGGTAGATAGACGAGATGAGGTGCATTGAAATGAGGAGCGACAACCAAGGATGGTTGTCGAACAAGAAATGCAACAATGAGTACAACGAATTGTTGCGGCACGATCGTTTCGAAATGATTCGCTCCCTACCTGCTCCGGTAGTCCTCGGTCGTACCCGATCTACGGGGAAACTCGGCGGATTCGGTAGACACGAGCTCATCATTTCATTCCTTAGGAATTGTTTCATTTTCTCAGAAACGAAATCATTGTTCATTTAGAACGACTGTGCCCCGAAAAGGCGGGAACTTTTTACTTGAAATTTCATCCGAATCGGATTGTAATACCACGTAAAAAAAGTTAAATTTCCATTCCATTTTTACATTAAAATTGAACTTTGGAGAAAGATGAAACCGATTTCCCTGTCTGCACTGTCATTACGACAGGCAGGTGTTATCCTTTTATTTATTTTTTCGCTTTTAAATGGACACCCATCCACAGCCAGGGGTGTGGTTGATGATTTTACCAAGTTGAAATACAAGGTGGCCATAGCATCCCGCACATTTTCCCCCCCAATCATTGACGGCATCATAGATGATCCGGCTTGGGACGAGGCCGAGTTGATTGATGAATTCGTCCAGCATGAACCCTATAATTTAAACACACCTTCGGTTCGGACCGATGTTCGGGTGCTTTACGACGACGAATATCTTTATGTTTCATTCTTTAATTATGATCCCGAACCGGAAACAATTATGGGGCGGTTGGCCCGTCGTGATGACTGGATGACCGGCTTTGATTTTAACTCCGATTGGGTTGGTTTTGGAATTGACTCCCGCAATGATGACAAAACGGGTTATTGGTTTGCTGTCAATGCGGCTGAAGTGCAAGTTGATGTGGTTATCGCCGGGGATGGTTATGATGCTTTTGACGGTACCTGGGATGCGGTTTGGGACAGTAAAGTCTCCCGCCACGCGGAGGGGTGGTCGGCTGAAATGCGCATTCCCTTTAATGTATTTCAATACAGTAAAAATAAAATTCAAGAATGGGGTGCCTCTTTCCAGCGGGGGTATTACCGTAATCAGGAAGAAATCCATTGGCCGGGACGAGCATTAGGCGTTCGGGGGATTGTCCCGCATTACGGTATCTTAAGAGGCATCCAGAATATTCCGCAGCCTAAACAGTTAGAATTGATGCCCTATGTCTTGGGCGGTGAAACCAAAAATGGCACAACCGAAAGAACAACCAATTTCGGTTTGGATGCCCAATACACCTTGTCGTCCAATTCAACCATGAACTTGACCTTTAACCCGGATTTCGGTCAGGTGGAAGCCGATCCCTCCGTATTGAACCTGTCCGCATTTGAAACACGGCTTTCTGAACGGCGTCCATTTTTTGTTGAAGGGGCGGGGTTTTTTAAGAGTCGTGTAAACCTTTTTCATTCTCGCCGTATCGGTCAGCGCCCTGGTTATTTTTCTCCGGGGAATGGGTCTATTGTAAGCCGGCCGGATGCCACCACCATTTTGGGAGCGGCCAAAATCTTGGGGGAAACAGCTACCGGAATGAAGTATGGTATTATTGAAGCGGTCACGGATGAAGAATTTGGCACAAGGGAATTCGAACAAGATGGCGTTACCCAACGGGATCAATTCCTGTTGGAGCCCTATACCAATTATTTTATTGGCCGATTGGAGCAACCGGTTATCAACGATGTTTCCACCGTTGGATTTATGGCGACAGATCTCCGGCGTCAAGGCGGGGACCCATCCAGCGCTTTCAATATGGATTGGCGTATGAAGTTTAAGGATAACAAACTTCATTTTAACGGCCAAGTCGCCCATTCCCGTAGTCACGGCGACCCTGGATTTGCGGGACGGTACAGTTTAAGTTATCGGGATCCTGTATGGTGGGAGATCATGACTTGGGGGGGCTATTCCGACAAGAATTTTGATGTGAATGATATGGGCTTCATGCGCCGCAATAACCGTTGGGATTGGGGATTGCGCGGATCGATTCGCAGGGATGTGCCCAAGGGCATGTTCCTGAACCAGAGTTTATCCCTGCGTTTGGGTGCTCGTGGAAACAACGATGGATTGATCACGGGAAAGGATATCAATCTGGAACAGGAAAACACCTTTATGAATTATTGGAGTTTCAACTGGCAGGTTTCTCTTGATCCGGAAGTTTTTGAGGATGATGACCTGTTTCGTGACTCTCGCGCAGTGATCATAAAGGATGAGGCCAGGCAGTCTTATGAAGTGGGTATTTCAACTGATCGGCGGAAAAGAATTATCCTGCGTCCCAGTATTCAATATGACCATGGGAAAGTCCGAGGCTGGGGTCACAGTTATAACATGATGGTTCTGTTGCGTCCCACCGATTATATCAATATATCAATCTTCAGTCATTTGGGCGATCATCCCAGTGCCATGCAATGGGTGGGGATTGAAGAAGATTCGGTGCGGACCAATATTATCTATGCCACTACCGAACAAAAAATGCAGAATATCAATTACCGCCTGAACTGGGCATTTTCACCCACCATGACGTTTGAAGCCTTTTACCAGCCTTTCAAAATTGACATGGACTATGTGACGTATAACAAGCTCGTGGAGGAAAAAACCTATAATGTAGAACCCTATGATTTTCAAGGGGACAAGGATTTCAAGATTAATAACCAAGTCGGTACCTTTGTGTTCCGCTGGGAATACTCCCCCGGGAGCTTGTTGTATGTGGTGTATAATCTAAACGATAACCGCTATTACTCATCAGCGGCAGGTCAGTGGTTTAATTCTAAAGCGAATTCCTTGTTTGTTAAGCTGAATTACTTTTTCCAAACGTGATTTACCTTTGCGGAAGCTTTGAGCTTCCGCAAAGTTTCTAAAACAGAACTTAAATCAAACAGCCCCACAGTCTGTGGGACCGTTTTCGTATAAATATGGAATCAACCGCTTTAGCGGTTTTATTAAGATTGGTAATTAAGTTTTTTTATAGAGCTTTTTTTAAATTTCCATTTCAATTGCCGAAACCAATTTTTAATTGGGGTTTTTGATCGCAGGGCTTTTTTTACAATATTATCTCTTTTCTTTATCAATTTGGTTGCTACCTTTTCATCCGGTATATGGATATCAACCAATTTTGAAAAAGCGATTTCTCTATATAAAGGTGCATTGACCAATCTATCAAAAATTTCAAATTTTTGATCTAACGATGCCGCGTTTTCAAGTCTTTTTAAATCTTTCCTGTATTCAAATCTGTAAAAATGAAAATAATTATTAAATGCGAAGGGAGCTTTATTTTGCCGACTAAATTTTTGGGAATAGTCAAAAGGTAAATTCATTTGATTTAAAAAAATTGAATCAATTTTAGCAATACCCCCTCCGTTTAAAGCCCAACTTTCAATTCTTTGAATACCATTCTCCGATTGATCATGAAAATATTTTGGAGCTCTACCAATTATATATAAAATTGAATTAATTGGGAATCTATACGGTTTTACTATCAATAGTGTCCGGTTAAAATTTTAAAAATGGTCTGATAATCCCCGATAATAGG
>CAYFJU010000070.1:0-17066 GCA_964343505.1 uncultured bacterium | reverse complement strand
TGTCAACTTCAAAGCGCACGAAGTGTCAACACATCTCGCAAACAGAACAGATTATGATTGGCTTTGATTAAAATACGGTATAAATCTTTCAGAAATCTGAGGGTGTTTCCAAAAAACTGAGTGTGCAATAAAAAACAAAGGGGCGCCCCTGTTAACCAGGGCGCCCCTTTGGGGTATAAGATAAATCTGGAAAAGGGCCCCACACTTTATTATTATCAGGCCATTTTCCCTGTTTATAATCCCTCTAATCCTTGGACTTGGCCACTCGCTTCAGCAAGTACGCCCCCGCCGGTACCTACTGCCTCAATTAAAAGCAATTTGCGTGCCAAGATGAATACCTAAAGGGTGTACAGCTTCCTTCCAATTCGATTCTGGCCGAGGAGAAACCAGTGCAAAAGCCACGAAAAAAAAGTTGTTTTCTGATTGTATATAGATATAAAAGAATGAAAAAAAGTATCAAAAAACTGAGGGTCATTCCAAAAAACTGATACTTACAATTGTCAGGAAGGGCCGGTTATGGATGAGATTTGCAAACGGTTGAGCATTTTTTATTGACCCCCTAAAATCCCCCCTCATACGAGGGGGGAATTAAAAAGGGAGTGGATTAACATTATGCACATCTATAATTTTCTGATCATGCAACAAAATAACGGAGAAATTTCCTAAAAAAGAAAGTTTTGAAAAACGCACCTGATCTGAATGATACAGTTGGGCGGATCCGCTTAATAGTGGGAAGTATTAAGTAGTTTTCAAGATCTGTTAAAATTCGTATTTAAGCCCCGCTTCCACGAGGATTTTATCATAAAACTGCTGATTGAGGAGGGTCTCATTTTGCAGAATACTGACCTGCACATATTGCCGCAGGTGCGGTTTAAACTGGCGCTCCAGCCGCAGGTAGGACCGGTTTTGGATCAATTCTTCCGGGTCCCGGTATCCGCTAACGCCCTGCACCTCCGGGTTTTGGTAGGTCTTATCCATCTGCTGCAAAACCAGGTGATAATACATGTTACGGCGCCATTGGCCGGATAAATACAGGCGCAGGCTGATGAAGTGATAATTGCCGATAACGCTGTTGGAAGAGACCGATTCCAGGTTGACCTGAGCGCCATAGATTCGCTTGCCCTGGTAACGCAGATGTATGCCCCCATACCGGCTATGGTCCTGCTGGGTTATGCCCAAAACGGTCAAGGTTGTATCGCGCTCCACCGCCAGGGCCTTGAAGTCACGGTGGACAACGGATGAGGTCCCCCCAAAGCCTTCAAGGTAAAGATGGGATGATAAGGTGTAGCGTCCGAGGAATTCAAAGGCCTGCTGCTGAAAACGGTTAACCCTCCCGGCTGACACAGCGGAACGGCGATAGCGGTAGCCCACTTTTCCCGTGAAGGAGTTAAGGGGAAAAACCTGCAGAAATACGCCCCCATCCCACCAGCGGTAAAAATGGGTTGGGTCAAAATACAATTTGTGGAAATAATCTCCTTGGAGCAGAAGTTGGATTTTTTGCGAAAGGGTGTGGCGGTGGTCCACATCGGCCAGGAGGAGAAATTTCGATTCTGTTAGAAAACGGGCATCCAGGTAGGTCTGTCCCCGGAGGCTGCCATAGGTGTTTGATCGTTTCCGGGAAAAATTATTCTGATACCGGCCGCCGAATTTAATACCTACCGTAGGCGCCGGCCGGTTGAAGGATTCCCGCACATTGGAGTCAAAATAGGGAGAAACACTCAATTGTTTATTCCCCTCCGCCGCTGCAATCGCACTTAGGCCGCAGATGAGCAGAATTAGACGGGATTGTTGTCTTATGTAAGCCAATAAAAATTGAACCTTCACAACGCCTTTGTCCCCGGGTTGTTCATGTGAATCCGTGCTGTCCACGGATAAAAAGTAAAAGAAAGTATAAAATATCCCGAATAGAATTTTTCAAATATGATTTCTTCTGATTCGAAGGATCAAACTTGCACAGGAAATAACGTCCTGTGCCGAGCCGTTCGGGGATCGGGAAGACATAAATAGCTGAGTCGCATCCAAACGTATAGGACCCGGTTCATCTGTGAAAAGGAATTGGAATTACTGTTGTGTCATTGCGAGAACCCGCCAGCCGGTGGGGACGAAGCAATCTCATCGACATGTCCGAAAGATTGCTTCATCGCTTCGCTCTTCGCAATGACAGATAAGGTTGCTGAGCTATTCGCTGATTTTAGCCGGGACAAGAGGTTTGGTAATTAACAGGACTCCCCCTGAAACCTGCTCCGGTTTTTAAGGCTTAAGTTCTGCCTGGATGTGCTGCAACAGTTCCCGGTAGGCCTGCTGTTTCAGTTTTAACCAACTTAAGGCGTCTTTCAGGGCCGGGGCTTGAGCTGGTAGTGGCGTTTCGGGGATAGTAGCAAGCTGATTCTGGCCGGTGGGTGCTGCGATATTTGCTGCTTGTTCATTAATTATAGTGCGTTTTTCAGTTAATTCAGTTGTGTGATAATCCATTGTGGCCGCTCCCTCCGCATTTTTATCGGCAAATAAATTCTCGGAACTGCTTTCAGCTAATTCCAGGTTGGCATTCATTTCCAAACCCAGGTCGGTGTGAAACTCGTTTAAGCGGTTTACCAGAATCGCTTCCGATTCCTGCTCATGGATTAGGACGTCGATCAGGGCCAGTTTAGCCTGGAGGACTAACTGCAAATCCGCCATGACCAGGCGTTTGATCTTTGGGTCTTCATAGGGCCCCTGGAGGATGGCGCCATAGTCAGGCAAATCAATGGCTTGACCCGGCTGATTTATTAACCAGCGTCCCAGCACAATGGCCTGTTCCTTCTCGGAACTGCTGAAGGCAGCTTCATCTTTAAGGATTGTTTCCCGGTACACCTGTTTAAAGCCGAAGAAGGCTGTTTCCCGCTCCACGGTCAAATCCGCAATTATTTTCCGAACGCGCTGAAGGGAATCGGCCATACCCACTAGGAGGGCATTCCTTTTGGCCAAACGCATTTCAAATATCCAGCCGTTATACCAGGTTTTATCTTCCTCCAGCGATTGGATTTCAGCCTGGATACTTTGCTGTTCTTCCATCACTTTTCGTTCTGCTCCCTTGGCCGACGCAATTTGATTATCTATTGCAATTACCTCTGTCCAGGCCCGTTCTACATCCTGGGCCGGCAAGGGACTGGTCAGGGTCAGAAAGCCAGATAGGGCCACCGATAAAAAAGGCGCCAGCGGCAGATTGCTCTTTTTACTTTTCATCGGAAATATCATACTTGTTCATTTTATAGTACAGGGTACTGGTTTTAATGCCCAACAGTTGGGCCGCTTTCTGCTTGATACCATCGACTTTGGTCAGGGCCGTGCGAATCAAATCCGCTTCTGTTTTCCCCAAAACGCTGTTGAGAGAGCCTTGGTCGCCGTGTTTGGAAGAATCCAGATGGTCAAAATAAATATCCGCTTCAGTGATGATTTCATGAGTTGAAAATATCAAAACCCGTTCCAGAAAATTTTCCAATTCGCGGATATTACCAGGCCAGGGATAATCTTCGATTTTGGCCAGGACCGCTTCATTCCATTGCGGACTTAGCTTTTTCAATTCACGGCATTTTTTATCGCTGATATAGTGCACAAGTTCAGGGATGTCTTCTGTGCGTTCCCGCAGGGGCGGCATCGGCAGGTTGATGACATTGATGCGGTAATACAGGTCCTCCCGAAACGTGTTATTGCTGATGGCCTTTTTCAAGTCCCGGTTGGTGGCGGCAATGATACGCACATCCGTTTTGATTTCCTCGCTTCCACCCACGCGCTGAAAAGTTTGTTGTTGCAATACGCGTAATAATTTGACCTGCATATGGGGTGAAATTTCACCGATTTCATCCAGCAGAATGGTCCCCCCGTCGGCCTGTTCAAAAATGCCTTTGTGCCGGCGGAAGGCCCCCGTGAAGGCCCCTTTTTCATGACCGAATAATTCACTGGCCAGGAGTGTTTCTGTAAAGGCCCCGCAATTCACCGCCAGGAACTTTTGACGTTTACGCCGGCCTTCGGCGTGGATGGCCCGGGCTACCAGTTCTTTCCCGGTACCGCTTTCTCCGCTGATGAGTACGGGACTGTCCACATCGGCTACCTGGCGGACCTGTGTATAAATGGCTGCCATGGCCGCAGAGGAACCCACCAGCCCGTGAAAGGTTGTTCCATCTTTTATTTGGGGCGGGGGCGGTTCAGCAGGCTCCCTATCCGCTAAGATTTGGGAAACTTTCTGGCGCAGTTCATCTATGGAAAAAGGCTTGGCGATAAAATCTCTGGCTCCCAATTGGAGGGCATTCACGGCCAGGTCGATGGTACCGTAGGCGGAAATGAGAATCACCGGCAGGGAGGTTTTTTGTTTCAAAAATTCCTGTAATAACTGGAGGCCGCTTTTGCCGGGCAGTTTCAGGTCTGTAATCACCAAATTGGGATGTTGCTGGCGAAACTGCCGGCTGCCTTCTTCCCCGTCGGAGGCGGTGATGACCTGAAATCCCTCTTTTTTCAAGACGGTCTCTACCCCATCGCGAATAGTGGGATCATCTTCGATGATTAAAATCTTGTGTTGTTTCTTTTTAGGCATTGTTTTCCAGCGGGAAATTGAGCGTGAATGTGGCACCTTTTCCTATTTTACTGGAAGCAAAAATCGTGCCATTCATTTCGTGGACAATGTTTTGGGTAATCGCCAGTCCTAAGCCATAACCTTTTTCACGGGTACTGAAATAGGGCTGAAATATGTCCTCTAATTTATCTTTCGGGATTCCTGCCCCATCATCCGCAATTTGGACCGACAAGGCGTCGGTATGGTTGTAGATGCGGATATCAATACGGCCTTCATCCTTGACCGCGGCGAGGCTGTTTTTCAGCAGATTCATGAACACCACCCGCAGTTTGGATTCATCCCCGGTGATTTCACCCTGCCCCGAAAGGTGAAAGGCCACGGTTTTTCGTTTGAACTCCGGCGCTAAAATTTGATGGACATCTTCAACCAAGGTATCCACTTGGAGTCGTTTCAGATCACTTTTTAAGGGCCGGGCATAATCCAGGTAGGAGAATACAATCTGTTTGAGGTGATGCAACTCCTTATTGATTTTTTCCACGTATGCGTGAGGGGTGCTTTCGGTATCAAATTCTTCTGCTAAGAGGCCGCTGTAAATTTCCATTCCGCCCAAAGGATTTTTTATTTCGTGGGCGATGCCCGAAAGTAATTGTTTATTCCGCTGTTCATTTTCCAGGACCTCCTGATGCATGTCTACCAGGGCTCGGTTCAGGTCTCCCAATTCATCTTTCCGACCCATGTCTATGGGGGCGGCGTGAATATTTTTTTGGATGGTTTTGGCATAGGATGCTAAGCGATGCACGGGCCGGATCAGGGATTGGGAAAAAAGGGTTGAAAGACTGATAGCTACCAGAATCGAAAGCAGGATAATCCAAAAAACACTCCCCGCCAGTTGGTCAATCTGGGCCATGAATTCAACACCGCCCCAAATGACTACCATCACTGAAAGTTGATCTTCAAGTTGGATAGTCGTCGCCGCTCCTTTTAAATATTGTCCATCCGGCAGTTCGTAAATTTCAGAAATCCGAGGCGTGGAATGGTCCTCAAATTTGGCCACCGATTGGAGCAGGGGGAGGACACTTGCTTTCACCGGTCCACCGCGGCTGGCCATGGCCAGGGTGACACCATCCCCGGAATACACGGCAATACCTTCAATTTGCTGGACGAGAAAGAGCTCAAGCTGTTTCTCGAGTGTTTGCCGTACTTGAACAAAAGCCGGTTCCTGGACTAACAGTCGTATATATTCCTGGTTGGCATTTTGGGCTGCCAAGTCAACTGCACTTAAGAGGTGCTTATCCAATTCTTCTTCCAACGCACTGCGTCCGTACCAATAAAGGGGGATGATCAACACCACGAAAAAGATCAGCATGGTGCCGATGACAAGGATCAGAATTTTAGGGCGCAGATTCATAGGCGATTTTACTCAGTTAGGGAGAAATTTACTTTTTTCCTGAATATACATGTTATGACTATCTCAGCGATTAAGCCTGTTCAAAATATATGATTATTCGGGCAACAATTTATTTAAACTGAGCCATTGTGTGTAAATTGGGTTACGAAACATCCGATCCCATGATAAGCATTCATATCAGGGAGGTTTTACCGATAAACCTCGTGGTGGAATGGGCCATGGAAATATTCACGTGATGGCCATTAATATAAAAAACATCCCCTGGATTAATCCGGGGGCTGTAAAGAAAACATGATTGAATAACCACTTTAGTGGTTTTTATAATTACCGCATAAGTGCCTTTATGGTGGCGTTGGATTTAGCCAGCCGGTCGCTCAAGAGTTGGACGATGAAGGTATGCAGTTCCGCGGCCCTTTCAGGTGACTCCCGGTTGATTTTATTGAAATGATCCTTGGATAAAAAATAAATCAGGCAATCAGTTTCTGCAATTACTGAAGCGGTAGCCTCTGAACCTAAGTAAAGGCTGACTTCTCCCACCACCGTCCCGGCGCCCATGGATTTAAGACGGAGATTCTTTCCTTTTCCAGTTTCAAGTTGGACGGTAATGCGCCCCGATTCAATGAAATAAATGCCGTTGGGGTCTTTGCCCTGTTCGATGATGCGTGTACCCGGCTTGACTTCCATTTTATGGAAGAATTCTGCAATATCAGCGAAACGGGTTTTGAAGGAACCGCCGCTTTTAATTGTTTCTTCAGTGGCGGCCTCCTCACGGTTGATGATCTGTTCTTCACACCATTCCAGGCCGTGGTCGAGGTCCTGAAACTCTAAAAATAATTTCGATTCATCCGGCAGCAATCTTTCCACAGAGAGTTGGTATGTCATGGTTTTTTTAATACTGCAAAAGAGCACCTGAAAGCCCTTATTCTCAGCCATGATATGGAGTTTGTTGAAACTGTTGATGGTGGATGAATCAAGTCCTGTAACCTGGCGAAAATCAAATATCAGGTAGTTCAGTTTTACCCCCGAGTCGGGTTGTAGGCGTTGGGACACCCTTTCCAGGATTCGGTGGGCGGTACCGAAAAAGATAAATCCCTGCAGGGGCAGGATGAAAATCTGATCCCCCTGGTCTTCTATAATCGTTTTCAGTGTTTCAGCCCGTTCTACGTTGCTATGAATGGTTTGTCCGGTGAGCTCATGTTTAATGACCTCCACCTTGGAATAATTGATCACAAACAGGGCGATGGACATGAGCAGTCCCACAGCAATTCCTTCCAAAAATCCGATGGTGCCGATCACGATCAAAATCAGGACAATTACAGCATAATCCATTTTGGAAATCCGGCCCCAGGTATCATAGAGCCATTCTTCCAGGAAGGATACACCAAGGTTAAGCAGTAAGCCGCCCAGGATCACTTTTGGGAAAACCGATAATACATCAGTACCGAACAACAAGGCCATGCCGCAGAGTATGGCCACGGTAATACTGCTGATGTTGGATTTAGCGCCGATGGAATGAGCCATGGTGGTTTCACTCAGGGTCAAGTAACCAGGGGAACCGCCGCCGATTCCAACCAAGACATTGCTCAAGCCTGTAAGCTTCAATTCGCGATCGAGATCAAAATCTTTTTTAACGGTCAGCTCCAAGCCACTGTAGTTGAATAATACAGATATGGCATTCAGTACCATCATGGTGGCAATAGCCGGTAAATGAACCAGGTAAATACCCCATTGAAAAGAGAATAAGTGGGTTACCGGAAACCCCGGGAACAGTCCACCGGCTGGGAATGGACCCAGTAAATATCCATTCGTTTCGAGATTGTTAAAAGAGAATCCCAGAGAAAACATAATGAGATAGAAAAGAACAATACCGCCAATCAGTAATCCGGGGTACAAAAGATAATGAGAGAAAAAACGGCCGATGATCAGCATCCCGACGCCGAAAATGAAACCGGGGAGCCATTTCATCAGCAGGGGCTGGTTTAAAAATAAAAGGGCCGAACCCAGCGACAGGTCCTGGCCGGTCATCATGCTGAATGAAAATTTAACAATCAGCCAGCCCGTCCCAGCCAGGAAACCGCCTACCACCGGGTAAGGAATAAAGCGCACCAGTTTTCCCAGTTTGAATTGTCCGAGGATGTAGAAAAAGACACCAACACATACCGATGTCACGCCAATGGCCACAATCATGAATGAAAACAGTTCGGCGCCCGACCAGGTTCGGCCCGCGCCGCTAATTAGGGTCAGGGCCATCAAGGCCAGGATGGCAATGGGAATATCCTGGGGCGTACTGAGTATGATTGGAAATTTTGAAGTGAAGGCTGAGAATAGGGCAAAGATGAGTGATCCAACCAGCAGGATACCGATTCCCTGGGGAAGGAATTCTGCCAGCGGGCCTGTAAATACGAGAGCTGCCAAGGCCATGGCCGATACAATAATAATAATGCCGTTAATCGTCCCGGCGATAATGTCGGGCACCAGGCTGGAGAATCTCGATTCAGGCACTATGAATCAATTTAAGCTTGTCCCCCAAAAGATGAAAAATCTGCAATATCAATGCCGAATGACCGAATGGCCATCTCCCACATTTGACCTTCCGGCATATTGAATACAAAATCAGGCGAAGTTTCCTGGACCAGCCAGTCCCCGTTTTCAATTTCACGCTCCAATTGTCCCCCGGTCCATCCCGCATGGCCCAGGATAAGGCGGTTTAATTCAGGCCCTTTTTGGGCCGAAATATCTTCCAGCGTTTTTTTATGACTGGAGATAAAAAAATCATCCGAAATCTTAATCGAATCTTTTGATTCATATTGACCGCTGTGGAGCACGATGCCTCTTTCCACCATGACCGGACCACCGAAGTATATTTGGTCCACGGAATTAAGGAGTTCATCCGTGTCATCATAGAATCTTTCAAACAGTTGTTTCAGGGTGGGGTCCTTGAATGGTTTATTGACGATCAGCCCCATGGCGCCGTCTTTGTCGTGTTCACACATAAAAACGACCGAACGGTTAAAGTACGGATCCTGCATGTGCGGCATGGAAATGAGGATGTGATTTATAATCGAATTCATGTCCTATCTTATGGAATTGTACGGGTGAATACTATAAAAATATTTTTCAGGAAAATTTAGTAAATCGTTTTTTGAACCAGCCCGAATAAAGTCGTAAATTCAGGGCCGTCCAAAATCCAGGTTAAATTAAACATAAACTATTCATGACAAAACCCGCCGATAAAATCATCATTAAAGGCGCTCGTCAGCATAATTTAAAAAATGTTGATGTTGAAATCGGCCGCAACCAACTGGTGGTCATTACCGGTCTCTCCGGGTCCGGGAAATCCTCCCTGGCCTTTGACACGCTCTATGCCGAGGGCCAGCGGCGATATGTGGAATCCCTGTCCTCCTACGCGCGCCAGTTTTTGGGCCTCATGGAAAAACCGGATATGGATTATATCGAAGGCTTGTCTCCTGCCATTTCCATTGAGCAGAAAGCCACGGCACGGAATCCGCGATCGACTGTGGGTACGGTTACGGAAATTCATGATTATCTGCGCCTCCTTTATGCCCATATCGGCAAACCCCACTGTTGGATTTGCGGCCGCCCGATCCAGCGTCAAACCGTCCAGCAGATTGTGGATACGATTATCAAATTCGGTTCAGGGGCACGAATCTATATTTTAGCGCCGGTGGTTCGCGGGCGCAAAGGTCAGCATAGAGGCGTGTTTGAGGAAGTGCGCAAAGAAGGCTTCCTGCGGGTTCGGGTGGATGGTGTTATCCATACCATCGACGAAAAGCTGAATTTGGAGAAAAATAAAAAGCACTCCATCGAAGTGGTGGTAGATCGTCTCGTTTTGGAAGGCGATTTCAAAGAGCGTCTGACAGAGTCCGTGGAACTTTCACTGAAAATTGGCTCGGGCCTGACCATTGTTCATGAATTGCCGAAAACGGATCATTTATTCAGCGAGCATTTTGCCTGCCCCCACTGTGAAGTATCCATGGAAGAACTTTCGCCCCGGATGTTTTCTTTCAATTCGCCCTACGGCGCCTGTCCCCATTGTGACGGTCTCGGTTCCCACATGGAAATCGATCCCGAACTGGTGGTGCCCGATAAAACCAAATCTCTGATCCAGGGGGCCATTGTACCCTTGGGCGAGCAGCCCCGGGGCAATTGGTACGGCAGTATCTTAAAAAGCCTGTCCCGTCATTTTAATTTCAACTTTACAACACCTTGGTGCAAGCTGGAGCGGGAGATCAGGGAGATGCTGTTGAATGGCACCGGCGCTACAAAATTAAAAATGAAATATTCATCGGAGCGCTGGAGCGGCACCTATACGGGCGGCTGGGAAGGAACCATTCCCAACCTGATGCGGCGCTATAAACAAACCAAATCCAACCATATCCGCGATTGGATTGAGCAATTTATGAGCATGCGCCCCTGCCCGAAATGTGACGGCTCCCGCTTAAAAGAAGAATCCCGGGCGGTGACCATTGGTGATATAAGTTTGGGTGAATTGTCGTCTTATTCGATCAAATATACGAAAGAATTTTTTGGTACTCTTGAACTGGGGAAAACAGACGCCGCCATTGCCCACCAGATATTAAAGGAAGTTAAGGAGCGCCTGAGTTTTCTGATCGATGTTGGTTTAGATTACCTGACCCTCGATCGCTCAGCTGCCACCCTATCCGGCGGAGAGGCCCAGCGGATTCGATTGGCCACACAAATCGGTAGCCAATTGGTGGGTGTATTATACATTTTGGATGAACCGTCCATTGGACTCCATCCCAGAGATAACAACCGTTTGCTGAATTCCCTCAAAAAACTTCGCGATTTGGGAAATTCGATTGTGGTGGTAGAACACGATCAGGAAACGATGGAATCGGCGGACCAGATTATTGACCTTGGCCCCGGCGCCGGGGAGCATGGCGGCGAGGTTGTTTTTTCAGGCACACCGGATAAAATCCTCACATCCAAACAATCGGTCACAGGTCAATACTTGTCAGGTAAAAAGGCCATCCCTGTCCCTGATAATCGCCGGGAAGGAAACGGGAAACATTTGACAGTCACCGGCGCCCGCGGAAATAATTTAAAAAATATTGAAGTATCCTTCCCCTTAGGTAAAATGGTTGTGGTCACCGGTGTGAGCGGTTCAGGGAAAAGTACCTTGCTGAATGAAACCGTATTTTCTGTTTTATCCAAAGAATTAAATGGGGCCCGGGCTTACCCGCTGCCCCATGAATCGGTAAAAGGGTTGGAATACTTAGACAAAGTCATCGAGATTGATCAGAAGCCCATCGGGCGCACACCGCGCTCCAACCCGGCCACCTATACAGGCGTGTTTACATTTATCCGGGATTTATTCGCCCAGCTGCCCGAATCCAAGATTCGCGGCTATAAACCGGGGCGGTTTTCTTTTAATGTGAAAGGCGGCCGCTGTGAATCCTGCGAAGGGGACGGGATCATCAAAATTGAAATGAACTTTCTGCCCGATGTTTATGTGACCTGTGAAGTGTGCAAAGGCGCCCGCTATAACCGCGAAACGCTGGAAATAAAGTATAAGGGGAAGAATATTGCGGATATTCTCAGTATGTCCGTGGAAGAAGCGTTGAGCTTTTTTAAGAATATTCCCCAGGTCAACAAAAAACTGGTCACCCTTTTTGATGTGGGATTGGGATACATCCGTCTGGGCCAACAAGCCACTACATTATCAGGGGGCGAAGCGCAACGGATAAAATTAGCCACTGAATTGTCGCGCGCATCGAAAGACCGCACTTTTTATATCCTGGATGAACCCACCACCGGGCTCCATTTTGAAGATGTCAATTTATTACTGGCCGTCCTGCAAAGATTGGTGGATCGGGGTAATACGGTTGTGGTGATTGAACATAATTTGGATGTGATTAAAAGCGCCGACTGGCTTGTAGATTTAGGCCCCGAAGGCGGCGAAGAGGGCGGACAGCTTATTTTTTCCGGCACACCTGAAGAATTGTCCAAACATCCCGGCTCCTACACGGGGTCTTTTTTGAAAACCACGTTAAATGGAAACGCAAATCAATCATGAAATCACCCCATGAATTAAAACAATTTTATCCCCATTGGGAAGTAACCAAAGATCTCATTGACCAGTGTATTGATATAATGCTCAACCTGCGCCAGAGCGGACACCCCGGTGGTTCGAGGTCCAAGGTACACGGCATGATTACCACTCTCCTTTCCGGCGCCATGCGCTGGGATATTCGCGATGCGGGAAAACGGTTTGCCGACCGCTATGTGCTGGTGGCGGGCCACGCCAACCCGGTGGTGTATGCAACATTGGCGGTTTTCAATGAAGCGCTGAGGATCAAATACCGCCAAACCGGTGATGCAAAATACTTGCATTTTAAAGGGGAAGAATTCCAATTGGTGTGGGAAGATTTATTGACCCTCCGCAGAAACCGTGGTTTGCCGGGCCATGCGGAAATGGAAGGCAAAACGCTCTTTTTTAAATTCAATACGGGGCCCAGCGGCCACGGTTCACCTGCCGCTGCCGGGGAAGCCCTGGCCTTAAAACTGGCGAAAGTTCCTGAAGTAAAGGTGTTCGCTTTTGAAGGTGAAGGTGGCTTCACAGCCGGCGCTTCCCATGAGACGATCAATTCCGCCTGGGGGCTCGGTTTAGGCAATTTAGTTTATTTCATGGACTGGAATGATTATGGGATTGATGCTCGTCCCTTCAGTTCGATTGTGTATGGCACCCCGGAAGACTGGTTTGGCTCCCACGGGTGGCATGTAGAAGGTACCATGGAAGGTGAAGACTGGGGTGAATTGACGGAAGCATACCACCGCCTACTGGTTGAAAACGCCGATCCGAACATCCCGAAGGTCATTTACGGCCGCTCAAGAAAAGGGCGTGGCTACCACAAGTTTGATTATGCCAGTCATGGCGCGGCCCACAAACGGAATTCTGATTTATTCTGGAAAACAAAACAGGATTTTGCGGAAAAATATAATGTGAATTTTGATGGGTTTGGCACCGCCGCACCCGAATCCTGGGATGGACAGGTTGATCAGGCACGGTCGTTTTTCAATTCCATTTTTTCCGTCATGGAATCCAATCAGAAATTAGTTGACTACCTCACAGATTCATTAACTTCAGTGGGTGATTCTGTCCCCCAGGCTATTGATGGCTGTAAAGTCACAGTGAATAATCCAGCGCGTAACAAAACGCTTTTTGATGTGGACAGCCTGCCCGATGATTTATTCGTTTCGCCCGGGGACAAAGCGCCCAACCGGGTGGGCTTTTCAAAATACGCCAGTTATATCAATGCCAAATCGATTGAGCATTACGGCCGGCCGCTGGTCATCGCCATGAGCGCCGACTTGGCCGATTCCACCAATATTTCCGGCTTTGCCAAGGGATATAATGGTTCTCCTGATTTCGGCCTGTATGATAAGGATACCAATCCGGAAAGCCCCCTGATGCCCCAGGGGATTACGGAATTTACCAATTCGGGTATGCTGGCGGGGTTGGCCACGGTAAATCTGCATGAAGATCCTTATGCGGAATTCAACGGGTTTTTCGGCGCCATGAGTACGTATGGTTCATTCAGTTATTTAAAATACGGCCCCATAAGATTGTTTAGTCAAATTGCCCAGGATTCAAACCTGAAGGTCGGTAAGTTAATTTGGGTGGCGGGCCACTCCGGCCCTGAAACAGCAGAGGACAGCCGCACGCACTTTGGTATTTTCGCCCCTGGCGTAACCCAGCTTCTTCCTGATGGGCATATTATTAATCTTCACCCCTGGGAGCATAATGAGGTGGCGCCAGCCTTAGCGGCGGCCCTTTCAACAGATGTTCATGTCGTGGCCCTGCACCTGACCCGGCCGCCGATTGATATTCCGGATCGCAAAGCGCTGGGGATAGCATCCCATATAGAAGCGGCAAAAGGCGCTTATATCATTAAGGATTACAATCCAGACAAACCTAAGGAAGGCATTGTCATTATTCGCGGTACAAGCAGTACCAGTTCGCTGATGAAAATATTACCGAAGATTATTGCCGAAGGTCCCAACGTAAAAATTGTTGCTTCAATTTCATGGGAGTTATTCCAGCGCCAGCCTGAGGATTATCGCCAAAGTATTATTTCCGACCAGGAATGGATGGATGCCATGGTGATTACCAATGGGGCCCGCCGGCTGATGCATAAATGGATTGCCAATCGTGTGGTAGAAGCATACAGCATGAGCCCCGATTTTGATAACCGCTGGCGGACCGGCGGTTCATTGGATGAAATTGTGGCAGAATCACAACTGGATCCGGACAGTATTTGGGAAGGAATTACCAAGTTTGCAGCCGCAAGAGATGAGCGTTTGGCCTCCGTTCGGGCGTCCATTCCTGAATAAAACTGCAAAAATTTGACGACCCCCCTCTCATTTTTGTACCTTTCAACCCCAATAATGCGCACTTTATTTCTATTTGAGCCCATAAATGACTGAAATTCATATAACTGATCCGCAACCTTTTGAAGATGATCTTGTTGTAGAAAAATCCCTTCGCCCCAGCCAGATGGATGAATTCATCGGCCAAAAGGATGTAGTGGACAGTCTTAAATTGTATATTGAGGCGGCCAAAAACCGCGGTGAAGCATTAGACCATGTATTGTTATTTGGCCCCCCGGGATTGGGGAAAACAACACTTTCAAATATTGTGGCACGCGAATTGGGTGTCAGTGTGAAACAGACTTCAGGACCCGTTTTGGAACGGGCCGGTGATCTGGCCGGCGTACTCACCAATCTCCAGGGGCGGGATGTGTTTTTTGTGGATGAAATTCACCGTTTGAATTCAGTGGTGGAAGAATATCTCTATTCCGCCATGGAAGATTACCGGATTGAAATTATGATTGATAAGGGCCCCAGCGCCCGCAGTGTTCAACTCAATATTGAACCCTTTACTTTAGTGGGCGCCACGACGCGCCTGGGAAATTTGACCTCGCCACTGCGGGACCGCTTTGGTGTGGTATTGCGGGTGGATTATTACGACCCGCAAGATTTATTCCTGATCGTGAGCCGTTCTGCTGATATCCTGGAAGTGGAAATTGATGATGAAGGCGCCATGGAAATTGCCAAGCGATCAAGAGGTACCCCGCGTGTCGCCAACCGCATCCTGCGCCGCACGAGAGATTATGCCCAGGTGAAAGCCGAAGGGAAAATAGATCAGGAAGTGGCGAAAGCATCCTTGACATCCCTGGGGATTGATGAACATGGCTTAGACGATATGGACCGCACCATCCTGGCGACCCTGATTGACAAATTCAACGGGGGCCCCGTGGGTGTGAATTCACTATCCGTGGCGGTGAGCGAAGATGCGGCCACCATCGAAGATGTATATGAGCCCTATTTAATTAAAGAAGGATTTATACAGCGGACCAACCGGGGACGCATTGCCCAGGAACAGGCTTATACACTCTTGGGAAGAACAATTACAGAAAAACAACAAAGGTTATTCGAATGATCGAAAAGAAGAAAAAATGGAAACTGGCGGATTTTGATTATCCCCTGCCGGAAAAATATATCGCTCAATACCCCGCCAAGCGACGGGATTTATCTAAACTAATGGTTATCCACAAAGATACAGGCGAGATTGAACATAAAATATTTTCTAACTTGCCTGAATACTTACGGCGAAATGACCTGGTGATCACCAACAATACAAAGGTATTTCCTGCGCGGCTTTACGCCAGCAAGGATCGCACGGAAGCAAAAGTAGAAGTCTTTTTACTGCGTGAATTGGAAAACGATCTCTGGGAAGTGATGGTGCGCCCGGCGCGGAAAGTGCGTATTGGAAATAAACTGATGTTTACCAAAAATGTGTACTGCGACGTCATTGACAATACCATATCCGGCGGCCGTGTTGTTCGCTTTGAATATGAAGGTGAAGACATCTATGATGTTATCGATCGAGTCGGCATTTCACCCCTTCCGCCCTATATTACACGTGAATCTGAGCCAAAGGATAAAATTCGTTACCAAACCGTATTTGCTGAAAAACGCGGCGCTGTTGCGGCGCCCACAGCAGGCCTACATTTCACCGAAGGGTTGATTAAGCGGATTCATGACAAGGGTGCCAAGACGGCTCATACAACCTTGCACATTGGGTTGGGCACATTTCGTCCTGTGCAGGTAGAGGATCTGAACCGTCACCAGATGGATTCGGAATATTTTGAAGTGTCTCCACAGACAGCATTGTCCATCAATGAAACAAAGAAAAAACGCCGCCGCGTATTTGCAGTAGGAACTTCGACAGTAAGATCCCTGGAAACGGTGGCTGTGTCCGGATTTCAAGTTTCACCCAAGCGTGGCTGGACGGACAAATTCATCTATCCCCCTTATGAGTTCAAAATGGTGGATGCCATGATTACCAACTTTCACCAGCCCAAGAGTACCTTGCTCATGATGGTGTCTGCCTTTGCAGATCGGGACCTGATCATGAAAGCCTATCGCGAAGCGAAGAAAAATGATTATCGTTTCTTGAGCTATGGCGACGCCATGCTCATCCTTTAATCGATTTAGCGGGGAGTAAAACATGAAAATATCTGCCGTTATTCCGGCAGCCGGGAGCGGTGAACGCTTTGGGGGCAAAAAGCAATTAAAGACCTTGGATGGGCGACCGTTACTGTTCCATACATTGAGACCATTTATCAATTCTGATTTGATCAACGAAATTATAGTGGTCGTTCCGAAAGAAGATGTAGATCAGGTAGATCGTGAATTGCGATCCATGATTTCTGCCAAGGCGGTGAAAGTAGTGGCTGGCGGGAACTCCCGACAGGTTTCAGTCCACAATGGATTGGCCGCGACGGATCCATCGTCTGCACTCATTTGTGTCCATGATGCAGTCCGGCCTTTTGTGACTGAAGCATTGATTGAAAAATCGGTAAATGCCTGCAATGACCATGATGGTGTAATTGTTGCCCAGTCTTCCACAGATACAATTAAAAGGGTCATGGAAGACCAGATTTTGGAAACATTGCCAAGAGAAACAATTTGGCGGGCCCAAACGCCCCAGGTGTTTTCAAAGGCAGCACTGCAGGAAGCATTGGAACTGGCCGAAGCAGAGGACATTCAGGGAACGGATGAAGC
>CAYFJU010000069.1:0-17289 GCA_964343505.1 uncultured bacterium | reverse complement strand
AAATTATGCTGAAAATCTTTCAAAATAACCCGCTCAACTAGTCATGACCCTAAAAATAATGATATCATCCCTGAATAAGGAAATCATTAAATCATTAGACGATTCATTGGCTCAACCAGTATTAATTATTTCGTCCGTATTTGAATATTCTTTAGATTATTGGACATTTAACATATCATCGAAGCTTTGAAAATTGACACAAGAATATGATGAAGACAAAGTTCATGCAGACATTCTTGGGGCAGTAACCACATTAGCAGATGTATCCCCCTATTGTTGGGCGATGGGTGCACTTTCATTTGATTGTTTTTTCGTGTTAGGCTTTGCGGGGGCTGTGCTTTCTTCTTGGAACGCGAGCTAGTTGCAACATAAAATAAATAGAGTTATCAACTTAATTGCCATTCCGATAGGGATTACCTCCATTTATAAATTTGGCAGTTTTGTTTATGAAGACGGGGGTGTTTTATCCAAAGATTCTATGAAGGGCTTAACCATTTATTTTATACTGTTTTTATCGATGGCCGGTGTGTGGAAAGAATATGATAAAAAATGGGGTAAAGTTTTAGATAAATGGCTGGAACCAGTCGGTGTGATTGGGGCAATAATTTTATTTTTTATGTGGCGGTATGTGTTAGAAAAATAATTGGTTTACACGCATTTTATTTTTAAACTCGGAAACGAAATATACGAAAAACGTTTCCACAATCTATGAAACAAGAACCACAAATTGATCAAATATTAAGCGAAGGCTTTGAATCGGTGGCCGATTCCGGCGTTCGCGCTTTTACGGTAGATGCACTCTCCAAGCGTCTGGCCATGAGCAAAAAAACAATCTATAAGTTCTTCCCCACCAAGGAGAATTTGATTCATGGTATTATGCATTTTGTTATGGGACAAATTAATCGTGTTTTTATAAATGTGATGGAAGAAGAACCCAATCCGGCCCTGCAATATATCAAGATCATGGAGCAAATTTGCAAATTTGCTGGTCGGACCCCGGTTCATAAATTAGTGGAATTAAAGTCACTTTATCCTGAAATCTGGAAGGATGTTGAGTCCCATAGATTGAGTCACCAGAAAGATTTTTATATTATACTTAAAAATGCCCAAGACCAGGGGTTGGCTCATGCTGATATCAATATGAAAGCGGCTGCCATCGTATATATCAATATTGTTAATTCAACATTTCAGCCGGAATTTTTTCTCAAAAACGATTTGCCCATCCGCGATACTATCAATGGATTTGTTAAAATTGTCGCCCGGGGAATCTTCACGGAAAAAGGGATGAAGGACGTCAATCAATACTATAAGGAAAAAAATTAAGGTGAGTGAAAAACGAATCAAAGATTGGTTTATGAGCCAATCGCTGGACCATCCAAAACGGACTATATTTATTACATTGCTAATTTCAATCCTAATGGGGTCGGGACTGAAATTCTTCAAAATTGAAGATGATATGATGAAAATGATTCCAGAGGATATTGAAACACGGCGTGTCTGGGAAGAAGTGAAAGAAGAATTCGGTAATACTGAAATGATATTTGTAGCATTCGGGGAGCGGGGGGTATCTGCTTACAATCCGAAAACCATGACGGCTCTTTGGGATTTTACCGAAGCGCTGGATGCTTCACCACTTATCGAAGAAGTGATGAGTATGTCGAATATGAATAAGATGGAAAGTATAGACGGCTTCCTGGAGGTGGATGACCTTGTTTCCTCTCGTGAACTTGACGGGGAGGGCATTGCTTCAGTTCAAAATTATCTCGAACGATATCCTGAAATGCGTAACCGTGTTTTGGGGAAACACCGTGATTTTTTCAATATTGTAGTGAAATCTGTCGATGGCAGTAATGACCAGGAAGTGGTGAAGTTGCTCCATGATTATACCGATACTCACTTAAAAAATTATGAAGTCCACTTTGGCGGCCCCCCTTACTTAACAGGATTAGTGGGGGACTTGATTCGCGCTGATATGCTGGTCCTTATTCGGGTGGGGCTCCTGGGTATGATGGTCATTCTATTATTCAGTTTAAGAAGTTTTTCCGGTGTGGGTATGGTGGTTACTGTGATTATAATGTCATTAGCATCAATGATGGGTGCCATGGGATGGATTTTGAATCTGACCGGTTCAGAGAATTTCATATTCACCATTATGAATACATCCATGCCGATCATCCTGCTTACGATCGCCAATTCAGACGGGGTTCATTTTTTGACTAAATTTTTCAAAAAAATCCGTCAAACAAAAGATAAAAGAAAAGCCGTTGAGCAGAGTATGCAATCATTAATGCTGCCCATTTTCTTAACCAGTCTCACCACCGCCGCCGCCTTTTTATCCCTGCTATTTGCGCCCATTGAAGTCATGTCTGGATATGGGATTACCATCGCCATTGGCATCATGTGGGCCTGGATTTTATCCACAACTTTTTTGCCTTCCTTAATAATGATAAAAGATTGGAGAATGGATTCAAAGGCAATTGGTAAACCGGGTATATTGGAGCACATCGTTGACAAAATCGGGAAAGAAATTCTGAAGGCGCCCCGCATTGTTTTATCAATAGGCTTAATTATAGTTTTAATCGGCGCCTATGGATTGAATTCCCTGATTGTGGAAGTCAATATCAAATCATTCTTTAGTGAAGATCATGAGATTCCTCAGAGCCTAATATTCTTAGATGAAGAAATGGTGGGCTCCATGGATTATGAATTCAGAATCGAAGGTGACCTTAAAGATCCTGAAACATTAAATAAAATTGACCGGCTCCAAAATTTTATGGAGCAGAACCCTAAAATTTCGATGACTATATCGATCGTGGATGTTATTAAGCAAATGCACCGCACCGTTATGGATGATGATCCGGCGTTTGAAACGATTCCCGATGAAAGGGGAAAGGTCAATAACTTGTTTACCATGTATGCCATGTCGGGTGATCCCGAAGATTTCAGCGCTCTGGTTGATTATGAATATTCGGTCGGTTTGGTTACGGCGATGGCGCAAAATATGTCCACCCAGGAAGCGGAAGCCTATGTCGAAAAAGTGAATCAATTTGTGGATCGGGAAATAGATAATGATACAGAAATAATCGGCACAGGGATGCTGCCGGTTCTGGGGGATATGGTCGATATGGTCATTGCATCTTCCTTCCGCAGTATTTTTGCTTCCATCATTGTTGTATCCCTGATTGCAGGATTTTTCTTTCGCCGCATTGGATGGGGCATCCTTTCGGTCATCCCCCTGACCGCGGCGGTGATTTTGAATTTTGGATTTATGGGACTTTTTAAGATTGATTTAAACCATATTACCGCACTTTTGTCTTCGGTCATTATTGGTGTCGGGATTGACTTTGCCATTCACTATATTTCCCAATACCGCCGTTTAGTGAAGGCCAAAATAGATCCGGATATTTTAAGTCGTGAAGTTGTTGATGAAGTGGGCTATCCAATTATTTTGGATGCGTTGTCGAATATGGCTTTTGCCGCTTTACTCTTTTCACAATTTTTGCCGGTTCAACACATGGGAGGACTTATGGTTTTTGCCATGGTTTCAACATCGGTGGGTACCCTAACCATTTTGGCCAGTATTTTGGAATTAATCAGAAGAAATCGCAAAATGTATCTAGGATTGACAGGGGGGATTTAATTTTGGATGATAGAATGAGAAAGAATTGAACATTTTCTAAAATGAGACATCGATGAAAAACAAACTACACAACCAATCAATCAACCAATCATTAATAAGAGGTACAATATTTGAAAACGATTGAAACATCTATACTGATTAATTCAAGCCCGGAGGAAGTCTGGTCGCTCTTAACCGATTTCAGCCGGATGAGTGAATGGAATCCATTTATTCATCATATCAGCGGCGTCGTTGAAAAGGGAAACACGATTAAAGTTACCGCTCAACTACCCGGTGGGAAGGGAATGACCTTTAATCCTGTTTTGTTAAATGTGGATGAGAATAAGGAAATGCGTTGGAAGGGCAAATTTCTCATTCCGGGTCTTTTTGATGGTGAACATTATTTTAGAATCGAAGAAGTTGATTCACGCCATATCCGCTTTATTCATGGTGAGATTTTCTCTGGATTCCTGATCTTTTTCCTGGGAGGGATGTTGAAGGATACAGAAAAAGGATTCAATCAAATGAATGAAGCATTAAAGTCACGGGCAGAAAAGCAAAAATCGTGATTGATGGGGAAGAGGTTGATTGAATGGAATGAGAAATGATTGAACACGACTTAAAACCAAAACAACTGGATGACAAGCCACACAACCAATCTCTCAATCAACCATCATCCTTAATTTGAAAGGTTTAAACATGAGATATTTAATAACACTTTTTTTATTAATAACAACCACTTCTGCTCAGACCGGATTGGAAATTGCCCAGCAAATGGATGCGAAAAAAACACCTAAGGATATGATATCCAAAACATCCATGGTACTGACCAATGCAAAAGGTAAAACACGAACCAATACGATGTTTTCCAAATCGATGGATGACAGTAAAAAACAGATCATTTGGTTTCTATCTCCGGCGGATGATAAGGGTGTAGCCTTCCTGAAAATTGAGCATGACAATAAAGATGACGAAATGCGCATGTGGCTGCCGGCTTTTAAGAAGGTTCGCCGTATTTCATCCAAGAAAAAAGGAGATTCCTTTATGGGATCGGATCTGAGCTATGAGGACATGACTAACCGAAATACAGATGAAAATACCTATACCCGTTTGGATGATGAGTCCATTAATGGGGTTCTGTGTTATGTGTTGGAGATCGTTCCAAACGCGGCGCAAAAATCCACCTATTCAAAACACATCACTTGGGTTGATCAATCAACATTGAATCTCGTGAAAGAGAATTCGTTCGATCAAAAGGGGCAATTAAAAAAAGCGAAATCATTTCAATTTCAACAGGTTAAAAATTATTATGTCATGGCGGAAATATTTGTGAAAGATGTTCAAAAAAATCACACCACTAGCATTAGGTTTGAGGAAATCCGTTTAGATACAGGGATCAATCAAAATTTATTCCAGGAAAAGAATTTAAAACGAATACCAAAGAATTAGGGGCAGTTGGGCAGTAGCAGTAGGCAGGGGCAGTAGCAGTGGAAGTGTAGAATAAAAGAGGAATGGAATTATGAATCAGGGATTTAAAGATTTAAAAGTGTATCAATTATCGTATGAATTGGCGATGGAAATTTTTCATTTGACAAAAAAATTTCCAAGAGAAGAACAATATTCTCTAACCGATCAAATCCGCCGCTCATCCCGGTCTGTTTGCGGGAATATTGCTGAAGCCTATCGGAAAAGAAGATATCCAAAACATTTTACATCCAAAATTACGGATGCTGATGGGGAAGCCAGCGAAACCACTGTTTGGTTAGATTTCTCCATGGATTGTGGATATATTTCAAAAGAGAGTAACAAATCATTAATTGATCGATATTTGGATGTGGGTAAAATGTTAGGTTCAATGGCTGATCACCCCGAAAAATTCCTCCCCAAAAAATAATATAGAATCCGATGAATAAAACTAAACGACAAACATTGCCCCTGCGAGTCCCAGTTACCCTACTGCTACTTCTCCTGCTACTGCTGCTTACTACTACCACGTTCTCTCAAATAAACTACGCGGGCGAAATCAACCCGTCTGTCATGACGCGCACGTCGGACCAAACTCAGATTAATTTACCCTTTCGTATTTTATCATTTGATTTAGGCTATACCATGGGAACATTGGATTTAAAAACGGTTTCGGCAGTTGAATATCGCTATGATGAATCAGAATCGGCTTATGACCTCCGGGAAGCCTACCTGGCATATTATCCAGAATGGGGGGAAGTCAAATTGGGAAAACAGATCCATGCCTGGGGCGCCGTAGATGGAAACAATCCCACTGATAATTTGAATCCCTACGATTATTATTATTTATTCAAACCAGGGGCGGGACAAAAAATCGGCACCTTATCCTTTTCTATGAAATTGTATATTAACAACTACCAGTTGGAGGGTGTAATTACACCTAAACATGCTGTAAACCGAATCCCTTATGGTGAAAAAGATTATCCCCTGGCCATGCCGGTAGAACCGGAAATTGAATACCCTGCCCCGGATGAATTGGAATTCGGGATGCGTGTCCAGACCACTTTGGGAGAGGGTGATATTGGCTTCTCCATTGTTAACGGTAATGACCGATTACCCAGCCTTTCAACCATTTTATATATGGAGCAGGAAGGTCAATCACCCCAAATTATTCCACAACTGGGCTACAGAACGACCACAATTTGGGGCCTGGACTTTGTAACCTTTGTCGGCAATTTTACCCTTCGCGGTGAAGGGGCTGTTTTTAAAACCAAATCACCCCTGTTGGGATTAGACTTATTTAAAATATCCGATAAGCTGTATGAACTCCACCAGGAAGTTGTCTATTCCCAATATGTATTCCAGGTTGAATACACCACCGCTGCGGATATTACCTTCTCAGGACAGTTTATGGGCAACAATGTTATGAAAGAGTCCTACGACTGGTTTCATTCCCTGTCAAATGAATTGGTTGATTTCCCAAAAATACAGGAGTTTCGTCCGGGTATGGGAACCCCATTTGCCATGTTCGCTGAAAAAGCAATTCTATTTAATTCATCAGGCGTGATGATGGATGACAGGCTGGAGTTGAAGGGTTCATCAATGATCAATTTGAATGACAAAGGATATATGTTCAGCGCCTCAGTGGGTTATTCACCATGGATGAATTGGAAGTTCGAAGCTAGTCTGGTTCAATTTAAAGGGGATAAGAATAACCCTGAAGATGCATTCACCAAAATGGAAGAATTTTCTCATACAAGACTGGGGCTTTACTACAACTTCTAATCCCTTAAATTCTGGCATGACCAGAAAAACACAAATCCTCGTTTTATTTATATCCGGTCTTTTGTGGGGGCAGCCCACAGGCCGTGCCATCATGGAAAAATTGGACCAATTGAAAAAACCTATGGATGTCCAAACACACTTAAAAATGACGTTGATTTCTGTCAAGGGGGACAAGGAAAGAAGCCGATCCCGGGAATTGACGAGTATAGAAAAAAAGTTTGAGGATGGCATTTTTAAGTCCAAATCTCTCCTTCGATTTTCACAACCAAAGGAAGTAAAAGGTACGGGCTTCCTCACTTGGGACAGGGCCGATGAAGCCGATGACCAATGGCTTTATCTTCCTGCTTTGAAAAAAGTAAAGCGGATCAGGACCAAAGAAAAAGGACGCAGCTTCATGGGAACGGATTTCAGTTATGATGACCTGTCCGGGAGAGCCCTGGATGTGGATGAATATACCCTCCTAGGCGAAGGTGTAGTTCATGGTTCCGATTGTTACAAGGTTAAGGCAAAACCAAAAGAAAAGGGAAGTCAATACAGTTCCCGAATTGTTTGGGTGGAAAAGAAGAATTCCCTCATGAAACGAGTGGAGTTTTTTAATAAAAAAGGAATGCCGTCAAAAATATTGGATATCCCGGAACATGTAAAAAACGGGGATTACTGGACGGCAACAAAAATGATCATGAAAAACCTCAAGAACAACCACCGCACAGAACTGATCGTCCTGAAGGTGGACTATGACCAGGGATTAAAGGATATCGTTTTTACAGAGAGCTTTCTGAAGCGAAATTAGAATTTGAATTCGAAATTTAGAACGAATTTGCTTTCATTTCCAGCTGTGCGGTAATTGGGGGAGAGTGTCAGTCCCTTTCCGGGACTAAACTCAAAACCAGTAATCATATAATTTGTATCTTCACCCGATTCTTTTGTATTTGGAGAAACCATATCATAGCGGAGATAAAGAGCCATATTGGGTTTTACTTGGTAATTTCCATAAAAGGAAGTGATTTGACCCGTTACATCTTTTCCATTATCGTTTTTCTGGTTCCATTCCACACCGCCCCGGATGTTTCTGCCTGCATAACCACTGAAAACACCCAAAACTGTTTTATTTTTAACGGTTACAGAATCCACATCATAAGGCTCTGTGGAATAAACACCACCCACATTAAACCCATCTTTTTTATTCAGTTTTTGTTCCCCATAAACTGCTTGAAATGACAGTTTTTTATGATCATCATTTTCTGTTTTTTTGTAGCTGGCGCCATTAGTGATTAATGCACTCACGCCTACCTTGCCCATGGATTTATAAAGCCCAATTCCCATATCAGCAGAACTGGAATACTTGAATTGATCCATAGATGTTTTTTGGATGTATCGATTTCCCCAAGTGTTTTCCTGGATCTTGAACATATTCATACCTTGCAGTCCGATGACTACTTTCCCCTGACTGGTCTTCCAATCCACTTTTGCATTTTTGATATACATGTTTTGAGGGGATGCTTTGTAATCCACATCCGCCTGGAATTTATATGTAATATTTTCTGACACTTTTTTAGTAGCCGTTAAATAAACCCGATTGAGACCAAAACTGCTATTTGAATCATCCCCGGTTGGTCGGGAATAATTGAAAAAAACTTTTCCGCTAATATCTTGGCTCAGAACCAAATTAATCGTACTTATCCCTGTGATTAGTACGATCAAAAGGTATTTTTTCATTTTTCTTCTATTATTTTTTGTAACCGATGGAATCGAAAGGATTGACCACCGTTGTAGTAATATTTTTCAAATGGGCGCCGATGCGTTTTAAATAGCGGGCGTATAATGTGACAGCTGCCGTCTTTGAGACAGATCCGAATTCCATTTCACCCCGCAGAACACCATTCACAATATCATCCGATAACCCGGTCATGTGCTCTCGGTAATCCGCCATAAGCGACAGAGCAATATCAGCGTCCTGAGTATGGATCGCTTCAAGTGTTTTATCAAATCGTGTTTTTACTTCCTTTTCAACTTCGGCCAATTCATCGCCAATTTCTTCAGCCACAATCTGGTCAGGATGGTTGATGGCCAAGTCGAGGATGTTTTTGCAATAGTCACCGATGCGTTCGATGTCCACCACCATATTGATTAGGATCAGGCCATTTGCCATATCGGTTGTATCCTGTTCAACAGCGTAGTGAGTCAACACTTTGCGGCGGACTTCCTGTTGGAAGGCGTTGATCTCCCGATCCCGTTTTTTGAGTGCTTTCAGTGTTTCGATATTTTCTTTATGCCTCAGGTATTTAATCGCCTGGTTGAATATTTCCCGGGAAAGTTCCATCATCTCATAGGAACGATCCCAGGCCTGGGAAAGCAGATCTTCCGCTTTCCATAAGTTGATAATATCTTTAATGATTGTCATTGCGTTACCTCACGATGAAAATTAGTGATAAGGGGATCAAGAAGAATACCACCAGTATATACACAATCGGGATTATTCTGTTCCGGACTGCAAGGCCCGCGAACCATTCCGCCATGTGGATGGGGATATTGCGAATTTTTTCTATGGGCCAGATGAGACCGATACCGAAAATATTAAATGCCAAGTGACCGAATGCCACAGCTAAAGGAGCGTGTGTGCCAGAAACCAAACTGGCTAAAAGGGCCGTGATTGTTGTGCCGATGTTCGCACCCAGTGTGTAGGGGAAGATCTGCCTCAATTGCAATATCCCCGCACCGGCCAGGGGAATCACCAAGGATGTGGTGATTGAACTGCTCTGGACCATAATGGTAATGAATACACCGAAGAACATGGCACGGATCCAGGTTTTAAAAATGTGTGAATCAAAGAATGCTTCCAGTTTTTCCATCACCAGACTGCGAATTAAAACCGTCAAATAGCGCAGTGAAATAAAGAGCAGAATTAAGGCCACGATGATCAGCAGCCAGTTATAGTTAATCACATCCTGCATTTTAAAGAAATCTTTAATAGCGCCCACGGCAGGTTTTGTAATCATTTTAATGGGACTTTTAAAGGTAAATGTGCCGGCACCTAAAAATAAACTCGCCATCCAGTTGGCAGTTTTACTGATAAAACCGAAATAAAGTTGGAGCGGGAAAAGAATTAAAACCGAAATAACATTAAAAAAGTCATGGACTACCGAAGCAGAAAAGGCACGGCGGAATTCATTTTTGTTCACAATGTGTCCGAGGGAGACAATGGTGTTGGTTATGCTGGTGCCGATATTGGCACCCATGATATAGGGGATAGCCGCCGCCACGGCCACAAGGGGATCTTCACCAAAGGTGCCTGCTGCAACCATTCCCACCACAAGAGAGGTAGTGGTAGATGAACTTTGGATCAGGCTTGTGGCAAGAATACCGATAAAAAGCCCAATTAGGGGCGCGGCAGTGCCACTCATGAGTTGTTCGGCGAATCCTCTGCCGAGGCCCTTGAAGCCCGAACCGATCATCCCAATACTGACAAGGAACATATAAAGAACCGCGAAGATAGCAGCGATTTTTAAATAATTCACGATACTTGAAGTCGTGTCTTTTGGATTTGTCATAATTCCGTCAAAATTTAGCCCGAAAATTAAAAATAAATTATATTGGTAAAAATGATAAAAAAGGGGCGATGCCTAACTCACCGCCCCTTGAAACTCCCCGCAAGTTTTTTGAACTCAGTTCCGCAATGGTTTGCCTTTTTTCAGCATGTAGCGGATACGGTCCTGGGTCAGCGGTTCCCCTGCAAGAGATACAAATACTTCACGTTCAATGTCCAAGAGGTATTGTTCTTCAACTGATTTCGTTAATCCTGCTTTATCACCACCCGTGAGGACGTAAGCTAATTTTTTGGCAATTAATTCGTCATGCGCCGATATTTTTCCTTGAGCCTTAAACCCTTTCAGCGCCATAGCCATAGCCGTACGTCCGCCCGTTCCGGGTAGTTTTAAGTTATCCCGATATTTGGGCGGCTCATAGCCATCATTTACTAATTCAAGTGCTTTTTGTTTAGCGGCCCAGATTCGCTGATCATCATTGAGCACCACTGTATCGGATTTCAAAATGTACCCCATGAATTTGGCTTCATCGGCGCTGGTGGCCACTTTGGCAAAACCAATTGTTTCGAATGCTTTTTGCGCTACCTGGAACGCATTCATGCGGCCCTTGCCGCTATTTTCCATCAGGTTCAAAATCAGACGCAGATTCCCGCCGGCACCGGGGATTAGCCCCACGCCCACTTCCACTGCACCGATATACAGTTCTCCTGCCGCCACGCGATGGGCTGCCGGTGCCACCAGTTCAAATCCGCCACCTAGGGTGAGATGATGGGGGGCCGCCACAACCGGTGCTTTTGAAAAACGCATCCGCTGGGTTAAGTCCTGGAGTTGTTTGATCGTATCAGTCATTTGATCAAAAGCGCCTGCTTCGATGGCCTGGATCATATTCGCCAGGTTGGCTCCGGCACAAAAGTTGGGCCCTTGATGACCCAATACCAATGCTTTGTATTTCCCTGCATCCAGTAAATCCATCCCGTCGCTGATGGTTTGTCCAATGGAACCATCAATCGGATTCAAAGTTGGTTGAAGGACTGAATGGAATTCCACATTGAGTACGCCATCACCGAGATCTATCAGGCTGGCACTCCAGTCTTTCTTAACCACGTTTCCACCTGTTTTATGGAGATTCAGATTGATGGATTTATCATTACCTGCTTCTGTTTTAACCGAGGATGATAAAACATCGTAGAAAGTAAGACTGCCGTCTTTGGTTTCATAAAATGATTCCCGTCCGGAAGCCAGCATATCCTTTACCCACTGGGGTGCTTTCTTTCCGTCAGCTTCCATTCGAGAAACGGATTCGGCTACACCAATAGCATCCCACACTTCGAAAGGTCCTGTATCCCAGCCGTAACCCCACTTCAGAGCATTGTCTATATTGATAATATCGTCGCTGATCTCCGGAATGCGGTTGGCTGAATAGATCAAAGTTCTGGACAAAACTTCCCAGAAAAATTTTCCGCCCTTGTCCTCACTATAGGCCATAGCTTTGATCTTTTCTCCCGGCGATTGACGGTCTTTGGCCAAACGGAATCCATCGAAACGGACCTTTTTCTGTGGGCCGTATTCGCCTGTTTTCAGATCAAGGGAAAGAATTTCCTCATCCGTTTTTTTATAGAATCCTGCTTTTGTTTTTGCGCCCAGATTTCCTTCGTCAACCAGTTTTTGGAGAAAATCAGGAATTTTAAACACTTCCCGTTCATCATCATCGGGCAAGTTATTATAAGAAGTATTGGATACATTGATCATCGTATCCAGTCCAACCACGTCCGCTGTTCTGAATGTAGCGCTTTTGGGCCGACCCACAACTGTGCCGGTCAATTTATCCACCTCCTCAACCGTTAGTCCCTGTTCCATCGCCGTATTCATGGTCACTGCCATGCCGTAGGCCCCGATACGATTACCGATGAAGTTTGGTGTATCCTTGGCGTGAACAATCCCTTTCCCCAGGGCATCTTCGCCAAATTCAGCAATCATATCATAGACTGCATCGTCCGTTTCCGGTCCTTTCACCAATTCCAAGAGGCGCATATAACGCGGCGGATTAAAAAAGTGGGTAATCATGAACCGTTTTTTCAGGTGATCCGGGAGTACGGTAGTCAAGTCCCCCAAAGGAATTCCCGATGTATTGGATGTGAGAATCACCGATTCTTTTAGGTGCGGTACAATATTGTTATATACAGCATGTTTAATATCGAGCCGTTCAGCTACCGCTTCGATTACCAAGTCAACTTGACCTAATTTTTCAAGGTGATCATCATAATTGCAAGGCGCTACCAAATCAGCATTTTTTGGTTTATACAACGGAGCCGGTTTGAGTTTGGTAAGACCATCAACACCTTTTTGGGCCAGCTCTTGGTTAATATCAAACAGGAGGGCAGGAATGCCTGCATTGGCGAAATGTCCCGCAATTTGGGCGCCCATCACTCCAGCCCCCAGAACAGCGACTTTTTCAATTTTTTGACTCATTTTATCCTCAATATTTTGGATTAATTAAATTGTGTAACATAATGGTACATCACCCAGAAATGGCTGGCACTGCCTGCAAGAACAAACATATGCCAAATCTCATGGTAACCAAATCCCCTCCGGGGTGATTGCTCTTGATCCAGTACATAAAAAATGACGCCCCCTGTATAGCATAATCCGCCTGCAAGCAGCCAAATCAATGCGCCGGTTTGAAGGTGCAGAATTAAGGGCCAAACTGCAACCACGGACAACCATCCCATAAATACATAGTAGACGGTGGAAAACCAGTTTGGGAATTTGAACTGGAACAATTTCCATAGCATCCCGAATACAGCTAATCCCCAGATAATACCAAATAAACTCCATCCCCATGGACCTCTCAATGGGATCAGGCAAATGGGCGTATAGGTGGAGGCGATTAATACATAAATCATCATATGGTCAAATCGCTTCAGGAAAGATTCCGTCCGTCCTGAAACCGGTATCCAATGGTATAAAGTGCTGGCTGTGTAGAGCAGGAATAAGCCTGTCCCAAATATGGAAAAAGATACAACCTTCCAGGGGTCAAACGGATCCACCGCTTTAAATATGAGCAGGATCAGACCAACGACTGAGAAAATGGCCCCAACCACATGGGTCAAACCACTTATGGGATCTTTCAATAATTTATTCAAGGACGCTTATCTTTTAATTACCGTCGCAATTCCTTGGCCGGTACCGATGCACATGGTGGCCAGGCCGATGTGTTTATCTTGCTGCTCCATCACATTGATGAGCGTGCCAACAATTCGAGCACCGGATGACCCCAAAGGATGGCCTAATGCCACAGCCCCACCGTTGAGGTTTACCTTGCCGGCATCCCAGCCCCCTTCCTGGATCACATAAAGGGCTTGGGCCGCAAAAGCTTCATTCAATTCGATTACGTCCACATCATCCATGGTTAAGCCTGCTTTTTCCAAGGCTTTGTTGGTGGCCGGGATTGGCCCCATACCCATGCGCGTCCAGTCCACGCCGGCCACGGCGCGGCTGACAATTTCGGCCCGAATGGTCAAACCATTTTCTTTGGCGAACGATTCACTTGTCACTAACAATGCAGCCGCCCCTAAAGAAAAGGGACTACTGGTGGCAGCCGTAACGGAACCATCTTCAATAAAAGCAGGATTTAAACTTTTGATTTTTTCAACATTGGGTGTTCGAGGCCCTTCATCCTTTTCAATCGTTTTTTCTCCGTAAAAATCAATTGGAACCACTTCATCATCAAACTTGCCGTCGGCCCAAGCGGCCAAAGCTTTTTCATGAGATTGAATCGAAAATTCTTCCTGGGCATCGCGGGAAATGTCCCCATCATTGGCCAAGTTTTCAGCTGTTTCACCCATACCGATATAATATTCCTGCTCAGCCAGTTCGGGGTGAAAGTCCGGTGCGAATCCTCCCGCAGGAATGGAAAACATATCTTCCACACCGGCGGTAATGCCTACATCAATATCACCGCTTTCGATCGCTGTGCTGACCTGGTGCAGCGCATCCATGGCAGAACCACAAAAGCGATTTACTACTTTGCCCGGGACCGTCTGAGGTAGGCCTGCCAAAGCGGCAACAGAACGGCCGATAAGCATGCCCTGTGGTCCTTCGGGGAAGGCACAGCCCATGACTAGGTCTTCGACCTGTTTTGGATCAACTGTTTGATTTCTGTCCATTAATCCTTTCACGACCTGCGCGGCTAAATCATCGGGACGGATCCCGACCAATTCACCATTTTTTACGCCAATCGGTGAGCGCGTTGCATCAATAATAACTGCTTTATTTCCCATCATAAACTCCTAGTATGGATATCCGTTTTTATCATAAACATGTTGTGCGATTTTTCGTTTGAGTCCAATAACATTGGTTTTCAACCGCATTCGATTTTCAAAATCAGAAATTTTCTGATCCACCAAAGGCGAAGGTGCGCCTCCATAGATGGCCCCGACTGCATTATGTACATTGCCCATAATCCGGCTGGTCATTTCTGTGGTAAATACTTTCGCAATGTCAATTACCTTAGATTCAGGTGAATCACTCGCCATGATTTTTCGGGCGCGGACAATCGTACTTTCAGCGGTAAATATATCCGTAAATATATCGGCGAAAATCTCAGTAAGCTGCTGCTCGTGTTTTAAGTCCTGCCCATATTCACACAGCGCTTCGTTAAACAGATAAAGCGCCAACCGTTTCGCTGTTTCAATGGATTGACATTCTTCTGCCAAGGTATCATCTTCAAACTTGAGTTGACCGTTAGACATATAGTCCGAAATTTCTCTAATGGCGTCCCGGACGGGTAATTCTTCCATCAGCGCTTTTTTCATCACAAACCCGGCAATGATCTGGCGGTTGATTTCATTTGTCCCTTCCCAAATCTGGTTGATACGGTCATCCCGGTATGCAGCGGCCAGGGGATATTCTTCCAAAAAACCATAACCACCCATAATTTGTAAACCTTCATCAATTACGTAATGACTTGTGTCGCTGCCATACACTTTAACCATGGATGTTTCGATGGCGTATTTTTCCATTGCTTCACCCATTTTGATATAATAATCCGGATCAGATTTATCCAATTGGTCAATTTCATCCTGCAACATACCTATCGTGCGGTAGGTCATACTGTCAGCGGCGAAAGTACGAACAGTCATATTGGCTATTTTTTTAACGATTGCATCAAATTTAGAAATGGATTGCCCAAAAGCACGCCGTTCCTTGGCATATTGGGAGGTGCCATTAATAACCAGTTTTGATCCGCCTACCCCGGAAGCGCCTAATTTAAAGCGGCCTATATTGAGGCAATTAAAGGCTATTGTAGCGCCTTTCCCTACTTTATATAAAAGGTTTTCCACCGGTACCTTGGCGTTCTGGAAAATAAGGGGTGTTGTGGAGGACCCTTTCATACCCAATTTCTTTTCTTCGGCACCGATAGAAAAACCTTCCGTATTCCTGTCAACGAGGAATGCACTGAATTTATCGCCATCCACTTGGGCAAAAACGGTATAGACATCCGCCCAGCCGCCATTGGTGATAAATATTTTTTCCCCGTTTAATAAATAATGTTGTCCATCCTCGGATAATTCAGCAGTGGTTTTGGCAGACACAGCATCAGATCCGTTTGAAGGTTCAGTCAATCCGTAGGCACACAGAATTTCTCCTGATACAATTCCGGGCAAATACTTTTCTTTCTGCTCTTCGGTACCAAACCATATAATGGGCAGGGCACCAATTCCAGTTTGAACTGCCCAAGTGACAGAAAAGGAGGGACTTTGAACCAATGCTTCGGCAACGATTGCGGTGGTAACCTTGTCTAAATCCATGCCGCCGTATTCTTCGGGAGCATCAATTCCCAGCAGTCCTAGGTCACCCATTTCCTTGATGAGAGATTTTGCCAGGTCAGGATTGTATTTTTCAATCTCTTCCTTTTGGGGCAAAATACGGTCTCGGTCGAATTCCATAACCATATTATAGATATCACGGTGTTCCTCAGTGAAATCTTCCCGTGAATACACTTGTGCTTCTGTGATCGGTTCGACCAGGAATTGGCCGCCGGTTTTTAATTGTGTCAATGTTTCAGTCATAATAATTACCTCATTTCTTTTTCAATAGACCAGCCAGGATAAAATCGCTGATGGTTTGGATGTATTCCCGTGCGCTCACCCCATGTGGTTCAAAAAGGGTGAACCAGTTGATGGATTCTACATTTAGCATAATGGACATAGCTGTTATACGGACATCCAATTTTTTAAAATCCCCCTCTGACACGCCCTTGACGACGATTTTTTCAAGTACTTCAAGAAATTGAGAATAGACCACTTGAAGCTTTTCTCTGAAATCACTATCCTTTTGAGCCATGGACCAAAATTCAGTTAGGGCAAAAAACGGATCCGGATCTGATTCGTATTGATCAATGAAATAATTGAACAGGCTTTTTAATTGATTCGGGGCGGATTGATCAGTCTCAACCAAATGGTTGATCGTTGCGCTATAACGAAAGACCCAAAAATTGACCAAATCCAGGTACATATCTTTTTTGGATTTATAATACCAATAGATGGCCCCTTTGCTTAACTGGGATTCCTGAACCACATCATCCATGCGTGATCCTTCATATCCATTCTGAACTAAGACGGAGAGGGCCGCGTCTAAAATTTGGTCTTTGCGTAAATCTTGCTTCTCTTGATTCATAAACAAACCGACTGGTCGGTCTATTTTACATGTAACTTGATTTTCTAACAAGGATTATTTTTGTATCAACGCGCAAATTAAATGAGACTTTTTCCCATTTTAAATGAGACTGATTTTTTAATGGTCTTCAGCACGCCTTTTAATTGATTTGTTCTGTTTGCGAGATGTGTTGACACTTCGTGCGCTTTGAAGTTGACATTT
>CAYFJU010000068.1:0-17716 GCA_964343505.1 uncultured bacterium | reverse complement strand
TTTTATTTGAGCTGAAGCGATCAAAAACACAGTTTTAACCTAAAGGCCGGCAGGCTGGGAAGAGGCCTCATCTTTGCAATCCATCCAAGAAATTCTTTTTAATTCCTAAAAATGGTACTTTCGCGGTTGAACCATTTCACGCACCAGAATATCGCCAATCCTGCAAAACCAAATAAGGATGCATATACCTCCGTCATATAGAGTGGATCCATGACGCCGGCGATGATATCTTTGGAGGCTAAGGATACATTCAAGACCGGAATCAATGCTGTGACTGCATTTAACTCCATCCCCGGCAAAGTGCCGATAATGGCAGGGAAAATGATCACAATATTCAAGGGCGCCACAATGCTCTGTGCTTCCTTGAATGATTTGGCATAAATGGATAATCCAAGCAGAAGGGCACTGAAAAAAGCCGCCACCGGTAAAACCAAGGTCATGATCAACCCGATTGTTTTAGGATTGAGGACTTCATTGATAACGATTAAGAGCTGAGATGGAATATCCGGAATTCTTTGAATCCCTATCGCCATGCCACCTAAGGCAATAAATGCTGTTAAAAACGCGGCTAACAACACCACCAGGAATTTACCTAGTACAATATCCAAGCGGCTGGCGGGTGAGGAAAGAATGGTTTCCAGTGTGCCCCTTTCTTTTTCCCCGGCACCCAAATCCAGGGCCGGGTACATGGCGCCCATAAAGCCAAAGATAATGAAAACGTAGGGGAACCATCCACCGGCGATTTTGCCAAATTTTTCCTGCCTGGAGGCTACATCTTCATAAGCAATATTGTATGCCTTGACAACTTCCGGTTTCAGGTTCAGGCGGTCCATTCTTTCAGCCACGATTCGATTTTCAAATGTATTCAGTACCCCATTGATTCGGTCTTTGGTAATTCCAAATGAATCAGTGCCTTTAAATTGAACCCTGATTTTGGCTTGGCCGTTATTAGCAATATTTTCTTGATAAGCCGGATCCACATGGATGGCCACATCCAGGATTTCCTGTTGGATGTAGGACTGGATACTGTCCATGGGAATTTGGTCCAGAATGATCACCTTATCCATATCGGCAAAAGCTTGATACAAGTCAGGCGCATGTTCCTGCCCGAAGAAGCGCACTTTCATTTGTTTTTCGCTGGCCTTATCCGCCATGGTTGTGGTGATTTTAAAGATCGTGCCGATAAGCACCGGGACGAGCAACAGGGGAACCACAACCATCATCAAGATCGTCCGTCTATCCCGGGTGACATCGATTATTTCTTTTTTAGCAATGGTAAGGAATTTCATTTTAGGCCTCCCCCACTCTGTAAATAAATTCATCTTCAAAAGTCGGTTGGGTCATTTCAGACTTAAACTGGTCCAGCGTATCATTGTAGAAAAACCTGCCTTTGTAAATGATGGCAATATCATCGCAGACCTGATTCACTTCTCCCATACGGTGGGTCGAAAAGATCACCGTTTTTCCTTCTTCCCGGCAGGATCGGATCAGATCCATTATGGCACGGGATGTCATCACATCCAGCCCTGAAGTGGGTTCATCAAATACCATCACCGGCGGATCATGGATTATGGTCCGCGCAATGGATGTCTTCTGTTTCATGCCTGAGCTTAAGCGGGCAATGCGGCGGTCCGCAAAACTGTGCATATCCAATATATCAAACAGGTGATCTTTTCGTTTTCGAAATGTGCTTTTCTCCATTCCGTGGAGGTCCGCAATATATTTGACCATTTCTGTGGGCGTCAGTCTATCGTAAAGTGCTGTTTGTCCTGTCATAAATCCGATCTGTTCACGGACTTGTTGGCCCTGTGAGACAGAATCAAATTTTGAAACGGATATGGTACCCGAAGTTGGTTTTAACATGGTGGCGATCATCCGCAGGGTGGTGGTTTTGCCGGCGCCGTTGGGTCCCAGCAAGCCAAATATCCGCCCCGGTTGACATTCAAAACTGATATCATCCACAGCCCGCAGCGTTTTGGTATCTTTATATTCTTCTCCCAATTCCCGGCGCTGTTTGCGGTTGAGTGAAAAATCTTTGGTAAGGTTGTTTACCTGAATCATAATTCCCCTTAAAACTAATTGGTCGGGAAATTATAAGAGAAAAGGGAAGGCAGAAAGAAAAGAATTATTAACGGGTTAATTAATGTTATAGATATAACCCGTTGTGCAAATTAAATGAGCGCATGGTTAACATGGTTTAATGGTCGATTAGTGATGAATTTATTGATGTATTGCAAGAGTGTGAATGCTGTTATTTTTGATAGGATTCGGGTAGCCAAGCCTTGAAAAGTTTTTGCATAATTTCTACGAATCATAAACTGATCACATAACTGTGAAAAGATTGTTTCAATGCGTTTTCGTATCTTCCTGAAAACAGCCGGCTGTTTTCTGAATTGTTTCTGGTTAGCCCTCATGGGTGTATTCAAAAGCAGTCTGTTAGCCTCAAACAATTCTGTTTGTAATTCATCACTAAGGTACCCCTTATCACCTAATAGAGTGCAGTTGTGATACTGATCACGAATATCGTTTAAATAGTGAATATCAGCCATGTTTGCCTTCGACAAATCAAAATCAGTTATAACGCCTCCCATGGTACATACCCCATGAAGTTTATAGCCATAATAGGTCTGTTTTTGAGCGGCACAATATCCAAAAGCGGGAGATGTTTGTTCGTGCTCCTTACATACTTTAATCCGTTTCGCACGTGCAAACTTGCAGATTTCAACAGGCATCGAATCCAACACAAATGTGTCTTCATATAAAACAAGTTTATCCACTAAAGCCTTGCGAACTTCATTGATCCAGTGCGCCAGGGACCGCTTACGTTTATTGTAAACAGAACGTTCAATGAGATTAGGAAAAACAGACTCACTGTGCAGTTTTTTGAACAAATAGTGTTCACTGTCTATGAATAAACTGTCTGATATCAGGCTCAATGTTATTATATCTAAATCAGAGAATTTGGGTTTGGGACCTGGTTTTGGGATGTTACCGGCTTCATTGACATCATTTTGCAAAAGTGTTTGGACAATTGGAAGAACCGTATCGAAATTCTCTTTGAGATTGTGCATTAGAATAACTCTTATTATTATTGTAGTTGTCACCACAAATTTAATAATAAGAAGCTAATGCACAGTCTCTTTTCTTTCACAAATTAATTTGCACAACGGGTTATAGATATAAGTATATGCAGTTGTTGATGTAAGGTTATTATCTGATACTTCTTTTTCCTCTTTGTGAAAAGATTCTTCTTTAAAAGAATCTTTGTAGAGTATCGTCGTATCATTGATCATGATACTTAACGTATCAAACGCATGAATAAACGCACTGAAAGTAAGATCAAAATCATCAAGCCGATCATAACTATCAACTGGAAACAACAACCTTTGATGAGCGTTTATATTTATATTTTGCAGAATATTTAGGTTAATTATTCCGCCATTTCCATTTACATAATAAAGTGCTGAATCATCATCAAACTCAATAAACTTAAATGATACTTTAACGGGATGTAAATAATTATTTTGAAAACCAACTTTAATTAAGGATTCATATTTTCCCGAAGGAGCACTACATGAAACAATAGCCAACAAAAATACCATTTTCAAGATGTTAAATTTCATTATTTAATAATCCATAGGGTTAAAAACCGAAACGCGTTTCACCCCTGAAGAATAGTTCCATTTACAACTAACTTCAATCATGATTTCAAAATCCCTATCATACTTAAATTTCATTTTTTTCGATTTACCTCCCCATGAATCCGAGACTTCAATCCATTGTCCCGCCAAATAAGGATCTCCTGTCTCTTTATAGCCTATTTCATCAACATCTATAGCAGGCCTATAATACCATTGGTAGGTGAATGGCCCAAGACCTCCTGTAAAATAAACCTCAAATTCTCCTGAAACGTATTGGGCCAACCTATTTGGCCCTTTAATTAATGTAATTACTATGTTATCAGGTTTTGGGTTTTCACCGGGGTAAATTTTTTGAACACCAATTATATCATTTTCAGAAAAATATGGTCCCACAAATCCTTTCGGCGTCATGATTGATTTTGGGTCATGCCTTTTTGTCCCGCTTACTTGGGAATCAAACTTATAATAAAGTTTTCTTAACTGATCTTCTTGTTCTTGACTCTTATAAACATGGTGAAAACCGATTACATGCCCCAATTCATGCATGATAACCTCAGTTTTTCTAGATTTGGAATAATTTAGCATTAACAACTAAATATGAACCGGGATAACCAGTGGATACGTCAAATTCATACCAGGGTGCCCATGGAAACCGCGCAAAAGCAGAAACATTATCATCTAATGCAAATGATTTTGAAATTATGGTATTTGCTTTTTCTATTTCATCAACAAGAATAAAAAGAACTTTGGAATAGGGAATATCATTCCACTTTTTAATAGCCTCTCTTGTCGCACTTTTCCATTCTTCAGAGAGTGGTTCATATTTCCTCACTCCATAAATATAATTATAATCTTCAAATGCAATTTTACAATATGTGATATATTCATGCCTTACAGTTCGGTAATGAATTTGTGCTGACGACTTTGCAAGAAATTTCTGTTCATACATTTTATTTAAATTGTTAAGGCTAAAGGCAATATCACCTTCCACAATAATCAAACTATCAAGAATTGTATAATCTTCTATTACATATCCCTGCTGTTCCAATACACTTAATGCTTTATCAATATCTTCCCGATATTCTTCACTAAAAGGCTGTTTTAATTCTGGGGTTTGTTCACAACCCGATAATCCGAAAAGTGCAATAATACTCGCAAGTAAAAGAACAAAAAAACTCTGGAACTTAACACTTTGTTTCATGATATTCTCCAAATACTAATTAATAAAATCAATTTCAATCTTCAACTTTAAAAAGTTAAAGATTAAATAAACAAAGAGTCAAGAGAAAATAATATATCTTTAAAAATCTCTATAATTAAGACCGAATGATACATATTTTATTAATTAAATCAAGTTCTTATTGATTTATATTCATGAATATGAAATTAAAGATTTATGCACTTTATGCCATTATGAGCATTTTCTGGGGAATGACCTGGTACTTCCTGAAAGTCAGCGTCCAGGATATGCCCCTTTTTTGGGGCATCGCATTGCGCTTTACCCTGGCAGGATTATTCTTTTGGGGTATTTACTTTATTAAAAAAGATCGAGTTCGGTTTATGCCCGAGATCAAGACGGTTTACCTTTTATTCACATTTCTGAATTTCACCCTTTGCTATTTTCTCACTTACTGGGCTATGAAATATGTCTATTCAAATTTAGGGTCAATCCTGTGGAGTCTCTTTCCCCTTTGCGTGGCAGGGATGGCCCATTTCTATCTCCCCGATGATAAGCTGACCTTTCAAAAATCCATGAGTATGGTGGTGGGCTTAATCGGTACTGTTTTCCTGCTCTATGAAGGCTGTATGGTGGGTGATCAACATGTATTCTTTGGTATTTTCGCTATTTTACTCTCTGTTGTCCTGGCAGCATGGCCCAATGTGTATTTAAAAATGCATCACCCTAATATTAATTCATTCCACCTGAATGCGGTGGGTATGACGACTTCCGGTATCATCATGATGGCCGCTTCCTATTTTTTCGAGTCAGGACAACCCATACCGCTGGACAGTACAAACCTGTTTGCCTTATTTTTTCTGACCGTCCCCGGCACAGTTATGACATGGGGAATTTATATTTGGCTCTTCAACCATCTGCGTGTGAGTCAGATAAGTTATGTGGCTTTCTTCCCTCCGGTGATTGCCATCGCCATGGGCTGGCTGCTACTGGGTGAGAAACTACCCTTGATTACAATCATTGGCGCGGGCCTGATCATTTTAGGTGGCTTCATGATCAATTATCAGCCTGAAGCGAAAGGTGCTTATTCCGAAGCACAATTGGAACCGGTACCTAAAGACTGATTCCTTTTTTCGCCGTAAATTTAACCATGATAAAATACACCATCACCGATTCACCCATCGGAAAATTATTGCTCGCCTGTTCGGAAAAGGGTCTGACGCACATTCTATTTGAATATCAAATCCCACAATTTGAAGCGATAATCCATAAGAAATCTCCTAAGGAAAAAATCGTTCGGAATGACAGAGCATTCTCCACCGCAATTCAGCAATTACATCAATATTTTGATGGTGAACGACGGTCCTTTGATCTCGATTTGGATTTAGTCATGCCCCCTTTTTATCAAAAGGCCCTGGTGGCTGTCCATGACATTCCTTACGGTAACACGCTGACCTATCAACAAGTGGCGAAACGGGCCGGCAATAAAAAGGCTGTTCGCGCCGCAGGATCGGCCAATGCTAACAACCCCCTGCCCATCGTCATTCCCTGCCACCGTGTTTTAGCCACTGCCGGCGGATTAGGCGGGTACGGCGGCGGACTAAAAATAAAAAATTACCTTCTGAACTTGGAAGGCGCCCTGTAATTTTCTCTCTCATTTTTTAACAAAATCAATCTAAAGCATTATGTGGCAATCAATTAAACGTCGAATCTTAGCAGGCCTTTTGGCAATTGTACCCATTGCCGTTACTTTCTGGATTCTCAAATTTCTCTTTTCATTCACAGATGGCCTGGCAGCGCCATTTTTAAAACGCTTTGTGGGTATCGAAATACCCGGACTGGGCATCATCCTGACGGTCGTCTTTATTTTTATTCTCGGTTTATTGGTGACCAATGTATTGGGCCGTACCCTGTTTCACTGGGGCGAACGAATCCTGGCCAAACTGCCGATTGTGAATACGATTTATAATACCATTAAGCAAATCACTTCCGCCTTTTCCGGTTCGGCGGTCAAGTCCTTTCAACAGGTTATTTTTATTCAATATCCACGCCAGGGACTGTGGACCATGTGTTTCGTTACAAATCAGTCCCAAAATGAAAAAGGCGAAGAATTTTATCATGTGTTTGTACCCACAACGCCGAACCCCACCTCCGGTGTGTTTATTGTTGTTCCCAAAAAAGATGTGGTGCACCCGGATATTTCCGTAGAGGATGGATTGAAAGCCATCATTTCGGGTGGTATCCTGGATCCCGGGAAGTCCTTAAGCGACCGGCTACCTGGCTAACCATGATTCTATTTTGGCCATCGAATACTTAGACGGTATTCGCCTCTACCGCACCCTCACCGCCGGCCTGAGACGCGTCGTGTCCCGCCGGTGGTGAAAACAATCGCCAATTTTCTCAGGATCAACCCGGTCCTCACCTTTACCCGTGGTGGTGTAAAACCGATTGGAAAAACATTAGGTAAAAAGAATAAGGGAGAAAAATTTATCAAATTGGTGGATAAACACCTCCCCGTCGATCAGCCATTCCGGGTGGCCATTGCCCACGCAAAAGTTGAAACATTGTCTCAAAAGTGGCAGGAAAATTTGAATAAAAACAGTGGTGCTGATAAAGTAATTTTAACCGAAATTGGTCCCGCTTTGGGCGTTCATGCCGGGCGGGGTGCCCTGGTGGCCGCGATTCAAACATTAAATGATGACTTAAACCATGACTGAGTTGACCTACCTGATCATTCTTCTTTTGGCAAGTTACCTGGCCGGTTCCACACCGACGAGTATCATTATGGGACGACTTGTGCGCGGTATCGATATTCGTGAGCACGGCAGCGGAAACGCCGGAGGAACAAATGCCTTTCGCGTCTTGGGCTGGAAACCTGCCCTGGTGGTGGTCATTGTGGATGTGTTCAAAGGATGGTTCCCGGCCGCCGTTCTGGTCCCGGCCTTTTTCAGCTCAAAGATTACTCCTGATTTATTGGGGGTAGTTCAAATCTTGTGTGGCTTTGCGGCTGTACTGGGGCACACTTATACTATCTTCGCCGGGTTTAAAGGGGGCAAAGGTGTGGGTACTTTGGGCGGTGTACTGATTGCCCTGTTTCCCACCGCTTTTCCCTTCTGTCTGACGGTGGCTGTCTTGACCATTATCCTCACGGGATATGTATCACTGGCTTCCATTTTAGCCTCCGCTTCCCTACCCATTTTTTTAGTGGTTTTGCCGCCCTTCCTAGGAACACCACCGGCGCCCCTGTCATTGATGGTGTTCAGCCTGTTAGTTCCGTGGTTTATTATTTATACCCACCGCAGTAACATTCAACGATTGCGCAGTGGTGAAGAGAACCGCTTTGAAAAAGCAATGATCTTCCGTAAAAAAGATTAATTCAGCAAGCTGGTTGAATCTTCAAAACAGGCCGGAAAGGGATATTCGGTTGTAGTCGTATCGCCGCAATTCCAAAATGTGATCCACTTATTCTCATTCATACGGAGGGTCGTATCGGCATAAATATATTTGATCTCTATTCCCTCCTCATAAAAAAAGCGGGCATGGATATAGACTGAATCCTGTTGCTCAGGTAAGGTGAAAGTAAAATCCCTGGGACCGCTGTTATAAATCTTAGGGCGATTATGCCCTTCATATTCCCATAACCAGCCCGTGGCTTCCAGTTTAAAATTGACTTCAATTTCACCCTGGTAGTGGTCAAGTCCATTGCTTTCATAAGCGTTTTGGATGCGTAATTGAGACGCGATAAACAGAACCTGGTCGTTTTCGCAGGTGAAGGAAAATAAACAGCAGAAAAATAAGAAAAACCGATTCACGGCCGCATCCTTGGCGTTCGGTCGGTGCCTTGGGTATTGCTGACTTTGCGGAAATCATACGTGGACAGGTCCAGCGTCATAATCCCCAGGGGACTGTCAGCGACTTTGGCGACAAATACCAGTGATTTTCCGTCAGGCGAAAGACTCAAATCCCGGGCCTGGCCATAATCAAATATGACAGTGGGTGGTTTACTGCCATCCGACGGCACTTCGTAAATCCGCCCTAAACTGATGTTATAATAATAAATTTTATCGCCATCAGCAGACCAAATGGGATTGTACTCATCCGATACAGAAGTGGATAAAGATTTGATCCCTGAACCATCCGTCTGGGCCACATAGACTTCTTCATCATTCACATCCCGATGGGTAGTAAAAGCAATTTGGTTTCCATCCGGAGACCACACCGGTTCCTGGTCAACACGGTCGGCATGGGTTAAGCGTCTCTTTCCGCTGCCGTCTGAATTCATAATGTATATTTCACTATTCCCGTCCCGGTGACTGACGAAGGCGATTTGGCTCTCATCGGGGGACCATTGGGGCCAAACATCAGCCGACTGATGATGGGTTAATTGTTGGGCTGTCCCTTCATTGAGATTCTGGATATAAATATCATCATTCCCATTGATACTCGCTTGGTATGCAATTTTTGCACCGTTAGGGGACCACTGACCATTTTGAAAATGTCCTTCTCCCTGGGTTAATTGAACCAAGTTCCCGGAATCATAATTGTAATGATACAGGTGCCACTTCCCGGAACGGTTGGATTGAAACATAATTGATTGACCATCCGGTGACCATTTAGGGAAAATATCAAAATTCGGGTGAACTGTAATTGCCCTTAAACTGTCTCCATTGGAAAGGATGGTATAAATATCAGGCGATTGTCCGAAGGCTTGGTGTGAAAATGCAATAAGATGCGGTGCCGGTTCCGGCGCTTGGCCTTTGTCCCCACAAGCACAAAAGACAGTTGCCAGTCCCAGTATCAAATGAATTGGGTATAATGAATTTCTCACAATCGTCCCTTTTCCATCCGAAAGTTACAGGGACAAAGGCAAAATTCAAAATAGGTCAGATTTGATGTTCGGCCGCCAGGTGAAAAGCTTTATCCACCTGTTTGCCATTATAAAATCCCCAGCCGTAATCCAGGCGTAATACCTGTACAAAGGGCATTTGGATTTGGAGGCTGAGCCCGGTTCCTGAGACCGGTTTGGTCTTAAATAAATCATTAAAATCATTTTGGGTCGTCACACCAACATCAAAAAAGGCCGCGACGGTAATGCCCAATTCATATAAATCAGCATAAGGAAACCGGGGCACTATTACCTGCCGCAATTCGACGGCTGTCTTCATATTATGGAACCCAAATCGGTAACCCTGGTTCGGATCATTATAGTTTAAATGGTTGGGATACCGCCATCCCCGGACGGAACCCGCCTCACCCATAGCCGCCAGGAAATTTTGATCTTTCGTCCCAAAATTCATGTGGGTCTTGAATCCAATGGCCAAAATCAATGGTTTGGGATTATCAGGTTTACTCAGTTTTTTGTAAAAACTGTAGGATTGTATCCAGATGAAATTATTTTCAACTTCACCCTCTAAATCTATGCGACCCACAAATGCTTGTTTAAACAGGACACCCTTCGTGGGTTGAGAATAAATATCCCGGGTGTCATAATGAAACGATCCCATGGGGGCAAAATATTGATAATTATGGATGATTGAATCACCTACAAAATCCAAGTTTTCTATTTCAAAACCGAGGGCGACTTTTCTTTCATAACCAAAAAAACGCCCCACATTCAGCTCCATGGTATTCAGGTGGACCTCAAAGGGCAGGTAGGGATGATTAAACTGGACTTTAGCCACGTCACTTTTTAAGGAAACATGGTCACCGGTGATCCATGGATTAAAATAGGAAATGCCAAATGTATTGCGGCCGCCTAACATAAACCCAAGACCCAATTGCTCATTCCGACCGCGAAAGTTTTTAAACATACCGCCACCGCCAAAAGACCACCCCGTTTCTTCATCATAACTGGGCGCCGGTCCGCCAAAAAACCGTCCGCCGAAAAATTTATTATTCTCCAATATTTCGTATTCCAGCACGACGGTCATATCCGCCAGGGGAATCGCGCGCCAGTTTACGTCTGCAAAAATGCCAAGATTGATGAGTCGGTTCCGGTCTTCTTGTGCAATCGTACTATCTAAAGGTACGCCCACAGGATGTTGAATCTCCCGGACGATAATATAATCTTTGGTCAGGGTGTTTCCCTTATGGGTGATTTTAGAAACAATCATATCCTGGCAAAAACCCAGGATGGGCAAAAGAATAATGAGTCCCCGCAATTTCATGAAAAGGTCCGATTAAATATCGATGCTTCTCAGGAGAAGTTTCTTTTGATATTCTATCCCTTCTTCCGAATACATATCATTAATCGCTGTTCTCAATTTTTGATCAACGGCGATACTGTTCATTTGAATCTGGACATGACTCTTATCCAAGTCCCGGACCTTTAACACAGTTTGCTCATTTTTGTAATGGTGAAAGCCATCGGTGAATTCCTGCGGTGTCCCATATTCCAGGAGAAATTTGTATTTGATCACATCCTCGGCGGTAAGCTGGGGGAAACCGGTGGGTTTCAGTTCAATCGTCCGCACGACGCCATTCATTATATAATGGGACGGCTCATGATTGGTGGAACTGTAAACATGATCCACATTCAAAAAATGGAGTTCCACTGTTTCAATCGACAACCGTGTCACAATTTGGAATAAAACTTTCGAGCGTTTCAGGGGCAGTTTATATCCTGTGGGCAGATCAATAATTTCTTCCCAATATTCCACCGATTGGGCTGAATCCAACACATTGGACATGACCGTAGGAAGACTCATGCCCCACTTGGCCACGGGATGTCGGTCAACGGTCCATCCCTCCGGCAGGGATTGGACCTGGAAGGGGGAACGTGCAGGACGTACAGGCGCCGGATTTTCAGGAATTGCATCCACTTTCTCGATCGTTTCAGCCGATTCAATTTCTTCGGGAATATTGATCACTTCCGGTTCCGGCGGTTTGCGCAGTACACAACTCACCAATCCAAAACACAGTATCAAAAGCGGGAGGATCTTAGTATGCTTCATTATTTTATCTATTTTTTCTTGGGTGTAAGTTCCGGATGTTCATTCCCCCGGTGGCATACCCAGCAGGATATTTCATGAAAATTTAAATCCTTCATCGTTTTGTTGGATTGTTTTACCATGGCCATCATCTGGCGCGCTACTTTTTTATTATCTTTTTCATCGCTGGAATAATCGGTCAAATTATGGCAGAAATTACACTTAACACCCAATTCAGGGGCTATGACTGTTTTCATAAACTTGACCAATTCACGCTTTGTTTTATAGGGCAGAACTTGCACATTTTTCAACTCTGATTTTTGCGCCAACAGAAACCCCGTCAGAATTCCGACAAGCATGATTATTTTTTTCATGAGTAGCATCCTAGAACCACAAATGTAACTGGGATAAAATTTCGGTTCCTTTGGAAGCTTTCCCGCCTGATAATTGGGAAGATCGGATTTGAAATTTAATATCCACAAAGGGCAAAGGTACATAATTCAGTCCAAAAGTGGTACGACGAATTGCATCTTCAGTGTATTTGGTACTTTCATCAAAAAAGTCAACCCGCCCCAGCAGATGCCACCCTTTCTTCAGGCGCCAGGTGATTTCACTGTAGCTGGCAAGGGATTGTCCAACCACCAGGTTTTCGGCCACATCCACTTCTCCCATCCAAGTAAGGCTTCCGCGGGATAGTCCACCGAATAAACCGAACATCTGCAGTTCACCTTCCGATAAAATCGATCCCCCCACCATCGTCTGAAAAGATTGAATTGAGCGATGATGTTCCACCCGTCCCACAAAAGTTTCGGTCGTTCTGGCGATGTATCCATTGGCGTGGCTTACCGATATATAGGTATCTCCGAGGTAAAATCCCAATTCCATTAATCCAACATTGTCTAATGTCGGGATAAAAGGCATCCCCTCCCGATGGTCGCCATGGACCAATCGAATATTCCCGCCGCGGATAAAAGTAGTATGATCATCCAATTTCAACCCATAGGCAGGTTTGGATAATCCGAATTTGAAGTATCCCTTGGGAATCAGTTTATTGAGCCGCAGTTGAAACCCAAGTCTTTCTTGAAGGACGCCATATTCAACCACAACCGTGTGATATTTTCCTTCATTCTTAAGCTGGAAATTCACCTGCATCGGGAAGGTGGCGAGACCGTTTGGCACATCTCCTTTAGATTTTGAAACGCTTTGGATTCGAAGATTACCACCAATTTGGAAGTGACTGAGGATGATACCTGTATAGGATGAAAAGCGGTCTGGTGTTTTGGCGGCTAAATCATCCAATCCGTAACTGATACCATAATCATTCCGCATACCACCCCCGGATGGGTCCACATGGCATAAGATACAAGATGAACCGCTTTCCAGGGCATAACGGGGAATGGCCCATAACGGCGTGGTGATTATAAGGAATAGAAAGCAGAGATGATATTTAGATGATCGATAAATCAATTATTTAGCGCGCCCTGGTCAATCCACTTTTTAACCATTTCAATTTTGGAATCGCTCCACTTGCTGGCCGGTTCTTGTGGCATGCGGTCCCCGGGGGCAGTCCCCTGTAATTTTTTGACGATTAAACTTCCGGCGCCATCATTTGGAATAACGACAGGACCGTTGTTGCTTGTGCCCTTCATTAAACTTGCATAGGTACGAAGCGATAGCCCGCCTCGATTCCCGTGGCAGTTGGTACAACTGGCATTGAACATGGGCTGGATATCATCTTTATAACTGATGTCTTCTGAATTCACTCCGTCCTTAGGATTGGTGCCAAAATCGCTGCAACCGGCCAAAAGGAAGAAAAGTATGAGCAATAATTTTCGCATATCGAGTAGAAACAAAAAAGCCCCCGGCAACAGCCGAGGGCTCATTTGTCGAGGGTTTCAAAGGTTATTTCCGTCCTCTTGCCATTGGAGAACGGGAAACGTTCCCATTTTTGTCAATGAAGTAGAGATAGCCAGATTCACGTTGGACACCAGCATCGGCTACTTTTTCAGCACTGCCGCCGCCTTTGCCAGCGCGCGCCATCTTTGAACGCCATACATTACCGTCTTTTCCGAGGTAATACAGGTAACCGGATTCTTTCGATACTCCAGTTGATTTTACAACTTCAGCCATAATCATGACCTCCTTTAGTATGTTGTTGTTTTTACTAAATGTCAGTTATCGTCTGTAAGTGTACGTGTTCTCGTCGATAATATGCAAGAATTTTCTCTACGAGGCTCCGAGGAGAAAAATTGACCCATTTTTGCCTTATTCCAAGCACTTCAATGAACTTAATTTCACGCCGCTATTTTTGGCGATTTTAGCCCCGGTAGCTTCCCGCAATCCTGCGGGACAGGTAGCTTCCAGCTTCGCTATCGGGATGTTATTTAAAAATTGATATGCCCCGGTAGCTCAGCTGGATAGAGCAACGGACTTCTAATCCGTAGGTCACAGGTTCGAATCCTGTCCGGGGTACTCATCTACACTTGGTTACGATGAACAGGCTCCTCAAAATGGAATCCTGCCTGCCCGGCGAAGCGAAGCGCCAACGGGTGCGGGGTACTCCTCATATTATCTATCGCGACTAAATTGTAAGCCTTCTTCGTATATTTCCTCCCCTTTCTTTTCATAATGAGGTTAAAATGAGGAAATTACTGCTTACTTTCGGTATTCTGTGTTCATTCGCATTGGCTAGTGAATTAAATGAAGATCAATTTAAAAATTTAAAATTCCGCTTTATCGGCCCTGACGGAAACCGGGCCATCGCAGTCACAGGTGTCTCTTCGGATCATGACACCTATTATGTGGGCGCCGCTTCCGGCGGACTATTCCGAACAAAAAATAATGGTATCTCATGGCAGCCTATTTTTGATGGTCAGGATGTATCATCCGTCAGTGCCCTGGCGGTCTCCCAGAAGAACCGCAACATTGTTTGGGCCGGGACCGGTGAAACCTTTGTCATTCGCCCGGCCCACGCCATTGGGGACGGCATCTATAAATCCACCGACGGGGGCGACACGTGGACCAACATGGGGTTGGAGAAAACCGCAAGGATTGCCCGGATTGTCATCCATCCTGAAAATGATGATATTGTATATGCGGCAGTATTGGGACATACATACGGTCCACAGAAAGAGCGGGGCATTTACCGAACCACAGATGGTGGAAAATCATGGGAACAAATTCTTTTTATTGATGAAAATACCGGCGGCATTGATATTGCCTTAGACCGAAACAATCCAGACTTCCTTATTGCGGCCATGTGGGAAATCCATATTAATACTTGGGGATTGAATAGTGGCGGTGAATCCGGTGGCGTATTTATTTCCCATGACGGTGGCGATTCATGGGAACGCCAAGATAGGAACGGCCTCCCGGGAGGCAAAGGGAAGCCCGTAGGTAAAGTAGCCATTGCCATCTCTCAAAGTGATCCCAATACCATGTATGCCCTTTGCGAAGAAGCCCATCCCGGACTTTATCGAACCGATAACAGGGGTAAATCATGGTATCTTGTATCGCGAAATCACACCCTGGCAGAACGGGCCCCTTATTATATGCGCATGGCCGTGGCGCCCGATAATCCTGAAAAAATCTATGTCCTGAATGTTCAGTACAGTGTTTCGGAAGATGGTGGCAAATCATTCAAATCCGGTTATAGTGCAGGTGGGGACAATCACGATATCTGGATTGACCCTGATGATGGAGATCGAATTATGGTGGCCCATGATGGATGTGCATCCATTACCAATGATGGCAAAACATTCAAGCGTGTGGTTCTCCCCATCGCCCAGATGTACCACGCCCATACTGATAATCAAATCCCATATAACGTGTATGGAAATCGCCAGGATGGCTATTCCTACCGCGGTCCCAGTAACAGCCTGGAGAGGGGAATTTCTTTGGGCCATTGGCGGGCCTTTGGCGGATGTGAATCTGGCTTTGGCATCCCGGACCCCAATGATAATAATATTGTGTGGTCCGGATGTTATGATGGCGGATTAGAAGTCTATGATGTGAGTACCGGCCATTCTCGAAACGTCCGCGTTTGGCCGGAGGCAGGATATGGTGTACCCCCGAAAGATATGAAATACCGCTGGCACTGGACCTTCCCCATTCATATTTCTGACCACAAGAAACATGCTGTTTATGTGGGGAGCCAATTCGTCCACCGTTCCACCGATTTGGGTCAAAGTTGGGAAGTGATCTCCCCGGACCTCACACTGAATTTGAAAAGTCATCAAGAAAGTTCCGGCGGCATTGCCATTGACAACCTCATGACCTTCGATGGCTCTGTCCTGTTTGCCATTACCGAATCGCCTTTAAAGCAGGGAATGATATGGGTCGGCTCCAATGATGGGCAAGTTCATCTGACCAAAAATGGCGGTCGCAGTTGGAAGAACATTTCAGACAATATTAATATGCCGCCTTGGGGCACTATCTCCAACATCGAGGCGTCGCGATTTGATAAGGGGACAGCTTATATCAGTGTAGATTTTCATCAAATGGGTGATTTCGACCCCTATATATATAAGACCGAAAATTATGGTAAATCCTGGGAAAGAATTTCAGGGGATATCCCTAAATCCTATTCCAGTTTTGTTCATGTAGTGCGGGAAGATCACCAAACACCGGGTGTCCTCTATGCCGGTACGGATAATGGGGTTTACGTATCTATAAACGACGGCACGAATTGGACACGGATCAAGAATAACCTCCCGCCTGCGCCGGTATATTGGATTAGCCTTCAGGAACATTTTGACGATATGGTCATCGGCACTTACGGCCGCGGATTCTACATTTTAGATGACATCAGCCCATTTAGGGAATTGGCTAAGGCTAATCAAAGTGAAGTGAATTTCATGCCCATTCAGGATGCCTATCGCTTTCAAAACATCCAGAGCATGAAAAATGACGGCGCCAGTTTGATCCGTGGACGTAATCCCGCTTATGGTGCCAATCTTGACTTTTTTCTCCCGGATACGAATGCGAAAGAAGTGACTATCTCAATCCGGGATTTAAATGGTAATGAAATCCGCAAAATCACGCCGCGAAAGACCACCCAGGGTGTGAACCGTGTCATGTGGGACCTACGCTATGAACGGACCAAAACACCCAAGTTACGTGTGAACCCCGATGGTGTGGATTGGGTCACTTATAATAAAGACGGTTGGCGCCAACTCCGCACCTGGGATATTGATGTGAACAGCGGAAAGATGGGCCCCAAAGCAGTTCCCGGGAAATACATGGCAGTTCTCAATGTGGATGGTAAGGAGTTCACCCAACCATTTACAGTCTTGAAAGATCCCAATACGGCCGGTACGATGAAGGATATTAAAGCACAGTTTGAATTTTTGATGACCCTAAGGTCAACTATAAATGACAATGTTGATCTCATAAATAAAATTGAAGACCTTCGGTATTCACTCCAGAACGATTACAATGATGATCCGCAAAAAAAGTCTGAAGCACAGAAAATGGATCGGCGTCTTTACGAAATCGAAAGTCATTTATTCGATGTGAAACTCACCGGGGCGCGAGAAGATGCATTCCGTAATCCCACTAAAATTTACGGTCGTTTATCGGCCTTGGGAAGCGACCTCACTCGCTATGGGGCGGATTTTCGCCCTACCAACCAACAGATGGAAGTGGCAGAAGTGTTAATTGATCGCCTTCAAAAACAGCAATCGGCTTTTGAAGTATTATTGGAAGATGAATTCTTCGATTCGGAGAAAAAGTAAATAAGGAACTTATTTCTATGGCATTTTTTGGTCTGCATTGACACTGTAGATGGATGCCAAATTAAATCCATATTCATTGGTTGAATTGATAAAAGGCCGAAAACAGACTATAAAAAAAAGCCCCGGCACGAAGTCGGGGCCTAGGCAAAAACCTTCGGGATCTTATCCCTTATTGTGATAAGCCCTCAGAGTCAGGTAATTACTGGCACTATTATACAATATTTATTCTTATAT
>CAYFJU010000067.1:0-18610 GCA_964343505.1 uncultured bacterium | reverse complement strand
TGGCCACATCTCTTTTTCAGGCAAACTGTCAATACCACTCATGAATAGTTCACTTCAGTTTTAACTAATTATTTTAAAAATTTAAAAAAATACTTGAGCATTATTTTATTCTAACCTTAATATTCAACCGGCTATGCGGCATAATCACCACCATCACCATCCAGTTCATCCGAACTACCTGACCATCAGGGGTGTCGCCGGCGTATAGCTAATTCATAGATTAAAAATCAAAATTTGGAAAAGCCTCCCCGCCTCGGCGGGGGGGCTTTTTTTTTACACAAGGAATAAAATGAAAAATAAATTGAAATTGGGATTACCAAAAGGCAGTCTCCAGGAAACCACATTTAACCTGCTCAAAAAAGCAGGATGGAACTTCACCGTATCCCAGCGGGCCTATAAGCCCTATTGCGATGATACTGAGATTGAAGCTTTACTCATCCGGGCTCAGGAGATGTCCACTTATGTGGAACAGGGTGTTTTTGATGCCGGCATCACCGGCAAGGATTGGATCGAAGAAAACTGCTCCGATGTAGTTGAAGTATGCGAATTGGTCTATGCCAAATCATACATGCGTCCGGTGCGTTGGGTGCTGGCCGTCCCGGAAGAATCGGACATTCAATCGGTGAAAGATTTAGAAGGAAAACGCATCAGTACCGAAGTGGTCAATATTACCAAAAACTATTTAACTGCAAATGGGGTAAACGCCCAGGTGGAATTCTCATGGGGTGCCACGGAGGTAAAACCGGGGATCCTGGTGGATGCCATTGTTGAAGTAACTGAAACCGGTTCCTCTCTGCGGGCCAATAATCTGCGGATTGTTGAAACAGTCATGGAATCCAGCACGCGCCTGATTGCCAACAAGGATGCGTTTGCTGATCCTTGGAAACGGAAGAAAATCGAAAACATCGCCCGTCTCCTCCAAAGCAGTATCATGGCCACGGCTCGGGTTGGGTTGAAGATGAATGTGGCCGATGAGAAAATTAACGATCTTCTCGGCATTCTTCCGGCTATGAAAAAACCTACGGTGAGTCCTTTAACCAACGGTTCGGGGTCGGCGGTGGAAATTATTGTAGAAGAGAAAACTGTGCGTGATTTTATTCCCCTTCTCATTGAAAATGGCGCTACCGATATCATTGAATACGCCCTCAACAAGGTCATTATTTAATGCTGCCAATTTTAAAAAACATTACCGATTTAACTCGATACTTAGATCGAAGAAATGCATCGCAAAGAATTGATATTTCAGCAATTCTTAAAGATGTTAAGGATGGGGGTGACAAAGCACTATTAGACCTTACGAAGAAATTAGACGGTGTTGCCCTTGATTCGATCCGGGTTTCGGTACAGGAATTAGATTCTTCTGGACTTTCAAATACAATGAAATCATTTGACGAGGCTATCCTTAATATTCAAAAATTTCATCAAAATCAAATGCCTGAATCATTTTCCATCGTACAAAATGACGGCACGAAAACAGGATGGAAATGGCGCGCTATTAATCGTGTTGGTGTCTATATCCCCGGTGGAAGTTTCCCCCTTTTCTCTTCCTTATTAATGAACGCTATTCCAGCCCAGCTTGCGGGCGTAAAAGAAATTGCTGTTTGCACCCCACCTGAACAAAACGGGTTGCCAAATGAGACCATCCTTAATGCTTGCGAGTATCTGGGCATAGATGAAATCTATTCAGTCGGCGGTGCCCAAGCCATTGCCGCATTTGCTTATGGCACTGATTCTGTTAAAGCAGTCGATAAAATCGTTGGGCCGGGGAATGCATATGTTGCAGCTGCAAAACAGGCTGTGTCACAATTTGTAGGAATCGATATGAATGCGGGGCCTACAGAAATAGTAGTTATCGCAGATGAAAATGCGAATCCAGCATATGTGGCCTCGGATCTCATTTCTCAAGCAGAACATGATAAAAATGCGTTTGCTATTTTACTGACAGACTCAAGTGAATTGGCTGGTGCGGTAAATGAACAAATCAATATTCAATTGGAGGGTTTAATCACAAAGAATATCGCTAAAAAGTCATTGGATAATCATGGACTGATCTTTGTAGCCGAAACCCTTTCCGAATGTATCATCATTTCAAATGAAATTGCCCCTGAGCATCTCTCCCTGCAGATCAAAGATTCTGAAAGCTATGTGGACGATCTCATTGCCGGGGCGATTTTCTTAGGAAATAAATCCCCAGTCGCATGGGGCGATTACTGGGCCGGGCCCAACCACACCCTCCCAACCATGGGGCAGGCAAAATTTCGTGGGCCATTAAATGTCTTAGACTTTATGGTTCCCTATTCCATCATTGATGCATCATCAGCAATCGGTAAAAGTTCTCACAAGGTTCAATCACTGGCAGAATTAGAAGGCTTGGCGGGACATGCCAATTCAATAGCTACCAGGAAGGACCAATAATGGCGGTACAAGATTGGATCAATCCGGAGATCATGGCCCAGCCTGCCTACCGGGTGAAAACAGTGGATTGTCAAATCAAATTAAACCAGAATGAAAGTCCATGGGATTTACCTGATAAATTAAAATTGGAAATCATTAATCGAATTCAAAACACGCCCTGGAATCGTTACCCGGAACTTATCCCCACCAATTTGCAAAAAAAGATCGCTGCCGTCATTGGATTGGAAAAAGACCAAGTTGTTGTGGGCAAGGGTTCGAACGAAGTCCTGCAGGCAATTTTAACGGCTACACTTGTGAAAGGCGCAAAAGTCTGCACCCTTTCGCCTACCTTCGCCGTATACCGGATGTTGGCAGAACACCGCGGGGCAAAAGTCATTGAATCCCAGTTGAGTGAATCTTTTCTAGTGGATGGGGACGACCTCCTTCAAAAATCGAAAGCAGCAGCATTGACCATTTTGTGCAACCCCAACTCACCCACCGGAACCGTGATCTCCCGGGATCTGATCAAAGAAGTGCTCAAGCAATCTTCCGGTTTGGTCATCGTTGATGAAGCTTACTTTGAATTCTCAAACCAATCCAGCCTCCCCTTTTTGAATGAATTCGACAATTTGGTGATTACACGGACATTTTCAAAAATTTTTGCATTGGCGGGATTTCGAATCGGGTATGGATTAATGGCCAGGGAACTGTCTCAACACATTCAAAAATGTATGCTGCCATTCAACATAGATATGCCTTCTGCTGTGGCAGGTGAAATCATGTTAGACTATATCGAATTAATTCAGGATCGTGCTAAAAAAATTGTGACCGAACGTGAAGGATTGATAGAAAAGATTAATCGAATTGATGGATTGACCGCTTTACCCTCATCCACCAATTTCTTTTTAATGAAAGCAGAAATGTCTCCGAAATCGTTATTCAATAAAATTGGTGAAAAGGGAATTCTTATTCGTGATGTTTCTGTTTACCCCAGGTGTGATACATATGTTCGGGTGACGGTTGGGTCACAGGAAGAAAACGTGGCATTACTTGATGCCTTGGAATCTATCTCATGAAATACGACGCATATATTTTTGACGTAGATGGTGTTTTGATCGACACATCTCATTCTTTTACTGAAGCCGTCCTCCATGCCGTTCGAGTAGGGACGGGGTCTATGGCATTCACCATTAATGAACTCAATTCACTCAAATCTATTGGCGGTTTTAACAATGATTGGTTCGCGGCCATGGCAGGGGCGGGTTGGATCCAATTCTGCCCTGATATTTCCTTTGATGAATATGTGGAAAAAGCCCGCTCATATGACCGAGGAATAATGGGTGTCAGGCAGTACATACAGGAGATTACTGCGGCCTTTGAAGCATCCGTTAAGGCTTTGGTGATGGAGGCCTATGGTGGAACCACGGCCTGCAAAAAATTATATGGATTTGAGCCTCAAACGATTCAAATCCCCGGCTATTGGCAAACAGAAAAACCACTAATTCCCCATGGCACTTTGAATCAGTTTAAAGACCGGATAGGCATTGTCACCGGCCGCAACCGGGGTGAAATAAAATTAGCCTTTGAGATACTTGGTTGCCGCCTGCCGCACAGATTAGTTGCGGTTTCTGATGATCCGAATTTGGATAAACCCAATCCTGAAAAACTGATCCAAATCGTTGATCGGCTACAAAGCATTAAACCGATCTATTTTGGCGACACACGGGATGACATGGAACTGGTCCGGAATTATAAACGCCAAACAGGCCGGCCCATGGATTTTTGCCTTGTGGGTAATGAATTGGATCTACCGGATTTTGGATTTAAAACGGACTCCGTCACGAACTTTTTAACTGAAATGGAATTAGTACATGGTTGAACTCAAACGTAAAACCAAGGAAACGGATATCCGGGTTGCATTGGATATCAACGGAACTCAAAATATTAAAGTTTCAACTGGGATCGGGTTTTTTGATCACATGCTCACGTCTTTGGCCTTTTGGGCCGGGTGGGATTTAACCCTTACCTGCAAGGGTGATCTGGAAATTGACACCCACCATACGGTTGAGGATGTGGGGCTAACATTAGGGAAAGCATTTCTCCAAGAATGGGAAAAATCGACTTCTATTGAGCGGATAGCTTATGCATTTGTCCCCCTTGATGATGCCCTTTCGCGGGTGGTGGTGGATGTGTGCAACCGGCCCTTCAGCGTGTTCGAAGCCAACTTTAATGTGGAGCGCGTAGGCGCTTTTGAAACGGCCATGACGGGCCATTTTTTCCGCTCCTTCGCGCAGGAAGCCAGAATTACGTTACACATCCATAATTGGTATGGAGAGAATGCGCACCATATCATTGAAACCATGTTTAAAGGTCTGGGGATTGCACTGCGAAAAGCGCTCATGCCCAGGGATGGAAATATCACCTCCACGAAGGGCGCGCTATGATCGGCATTGTTAATTATGGCGCTGGGAATATCGCCAGTTTGACCAATGCGCTGGACCATTTGGGTATCCCTTTAGTCGTCTCAAATTCCCCCGATATATTGGCTAATACAGATAAACTGATTCTTCCCGGCGTTGGTGCATTTGGTCCTGCCATGGATCAGTTGAATCAATTGGGATTATCCTTATTTATCAAAGAATGGGTGAATAATAAAAAACCACTTTTGGGAATTTGCCTCGGCATGCAATTACTTTTGTCGGAAAGCGCAGAAGACGGACAGCATGATGGATTGAACATTATCACCGGGAAAGTGACCAAACTGTCTCAACCGCCGCGATCCATACACATTGGCTGGAATAAGGTTCAACCTAGGGGTATTTCAACCGCCTTACCCGATTCGGGCTTCGCTTACTTTGTCCACGCCTATGCTTGCCGGCCCCATGACGAAAATGTTGTCATCGGGGAGACGGAATACGGCGAGTTATTTCCTTCCGTATTACAATACGGAAATGTATTGGGTGTCCAATTCCACCCCGAAAAATCCCAGGCCTTTGGCCTGGATTTACTCAGGAGGTATGCCAATGGCACAATTTAAAGTCATACCTGCCATCGACCTGATGGACGGAAAATGCGTGCGCTTAAGACAGGGCGATTACGCCATTAAAACTGATTATGCCGCCAACCCGGTTGAAACGGCGCAACAGTTTCTGGATGCAGGACTGACCATCGTTCATGTGGTGGATTTAGACGGTGCCAGAGCCGGTGCGCCCAAAAACCTGAAAACGGTGGAAAAGATTGCAGCCACTGGCGTCACGATAGAATTCGGCGGCGGTTTGCGTACTGCATCCCATTTAAGCCAGGCTCTGGATAGCGGCGTCCATGACCTGATTCTGGGATCCAGTTTATTATCAAAAGAAGCGGAAATTTCAGTTTGGCTGAATCAGTATCCCGGCCGGTTTGTGGCAGGCATCGATGCCAAAGACGGCCAGGTAGCCATATCCGGTTGGGAAGAAACAACCACCATAGCGGCAACTGCATTGGCCCAAAAAGTAACCGCCTTGGGCTTCTCACGGATCATTTATACCGACATTGCCAAAGATGGTATGCTCCAGGGGTCGAATGTCAATCAATTAAAAACAATCGCTAAAGCGACGACGCTGCCAATTACCGCTTCGGGAGGTGTGGGCGATATAGATCACATTCATGAGGTAAAAGCATTGGCTAACCGTGGCATAACCGGTATCATTGTCGGCAAAGCATTTTATGAAGGAAAAATCACCTTGAATGAGATGGCCGCATGCTGACCAAACGTATCATTCCCTGCCTGGATGTAAAGGATGGCGCAGTGGTTAAGGGCGTCAATTTCGTCAACCTCACTCAAGAAGGGGACCCGGTAGAATTGGGGAAAAAATATTCTGATCAGGGGGCAGACGAACTGGTATTCCTGGATATCTCCGCCACTGTGGATGCCCGCAAACATGTGATTGACCTGGTCCGAAAAGTGGCCAAATCCGTGTTCATCCCATTTACTGTCGGTGGTGGCATTCGAACAACGGCGGACATTTCTGCCATTTTGGAAGCGGGGGCAGATAAAGTATCCATCAATTCCGCTGCCCTAAATAATCCATCACTTCTTACTCAGGGTGCAAAAAAATTCGGCTCTCAATGTATCGTTCTTGCCATGGATGTGAAAAAGACGAATGGGTCATGGCTCGTCCATTCCCATGGCGGTACTCGCCCAACAGAAAAAGAAGCAGTGGACTGGGCCCAGGAAGCGGTGTCCCGGGGTGCGGGAGAGATCCTCTTGACCAGCATGGATGCGGACGGCACCAAAGCAGGTGTGGATATCGAAATCACAAAACACATAAGCCGCGTCGTGGATGTACCCGTTATCGCATCCGGGGGCATTGGCACTTTAGACCATTTTCTCGATGCAATTCTCTTTGGTGAAGCTGATGCTGTCTTGGCAGCATCTGTATTTCATCGAGATACCTTTACCGTCAATGACGTCAAAAAATATTTACGCCAAAAACAAATTCCCATAAGGATAATCGAATAATATGAATACGCTCACAGAAGGACAGAAACTTAGTCTGGATTTTAAAAAGTTAAAAAAAGTCGCACAGGTTGAATCGGATATTTTACCGGTGGTGGTCCAGGATGCTGACACCGGAGAAGTCTTAATCCTGGCTTACGCTAACCAACAGGCATTGGATTATACTTTAAAGGAAGGCATCGCCACCTTTTGGAGCACCTCTCGCAATGAACTGTGGATTAAGGGAAAAACATCGGGAGATACCCTGGAACTCGTTGAAGTACGCGTCAATTGCGAACAGAATTCCCTGCTCTACCTGGTGAAGCCCAAAAAAGAAAATGCTTGCCACACGGACCGCAAAAGCTGCTATTACCGGACAATTGATAATGGGTCATTGGTTTTCACAAATTCAAGTGCAGAAATAGCGGAAGAAAGGATCGCCACATGAATCATAAAACTATTTCAAAAATTACCATTTTAGGGGCAGGAAAATTGGGCCAGGCCGTCGCTACGGGGCTGGTTCATTCCAATCAATTTGAAGCGCAAAACATCACCCTCACTCGGCGCAATGTCGCCGACCTCTCTGGCTTTGCAGATCAAGGATTTATCACCACCAATGACAATGCGGCGGCGGTGAAAGATGCGAACCTTATCATCTTATCCGTGGGGCCAAAAGATGTAGCAGCCATTCTGGAGGAATTGAAAAACTGTTTTGATCCAGATTCACAGATTTTGTGTTCTACCGTAACCGGTGTACCAATCGAAGATATGTCCGCAATGATCGATTCAGATTTACCCATCATTCGAATCATGCCCAATACAGCCGTGGCTATTGGTGAATCCATGACCTGTCTGGCAACTTTGGAAAAATATCAATCAGTTTTACCGGTGGTTGAGTCTGTCTTTGGTCAATTGGGGAAAACAATGGTTACCAGTGAAAATTTGATGGGCGCCGCTACGGCCCTGTGCGCTTCCGGGTTGGCCTTTTTCTTACGGTCGGTCCGGGCAGCCTCCCAAGGTGGCATTGAAATCGGCTTTCACGCGGAAGAAGCCATCATACTGGCGGCCCAAACGGCCAAGGGCGCCGCGTCTCTCATGATTGAATCGGAAAAACATCCTGAAGCGGAGATTGATAAAGTGACAACGCCCCAGGGGATTACCATCGCCGGTTTGAATGAAATGGAGCACCAGGGCTTTAGTTCTGCCATGATCAAAGCGATTGTGACATCGGCGAATAAAATTGCAAAAGTATTGGAGAAATAAAAAAGGTCCAACTACAGGCAAACTTAATTCTTTGGAGGAGAGACTCCTTCGTTAACGCTACCATGCCTACATTTCACTACGGCAGACAGGCAGCGGACATGCACATCTTTCCTAAATTAGCCCGGTCAGGCCGAGTATGGTGTATGGACTGGCTTGGACCCGAAGTGGTTTGAGCTTTATTAAAAATATTTCTTCCAGGCTTCGGTTGATTCTGGCCAGCGGGCGGTCACTTTTTTCAAGTTGGTCCAAAAGTCCACACCGCTGCGGCCGGTGATATCCCCGTGGCCGAATTTAGATTCATTCCAGCCGCCAAAGCTGTAGGGCTCTCGGGGCACCGGTACACCAATATTGATGCCGACCATTCCCGCCGAAGCTGATTCGGAAATCGTTTTAGCCACCTGTCCGGAGGTGGTGAAAACTGCCGCTGCATTGCCATACTCGTTTTCATTTTCGATCTTCATGGCGCTCTCCAATGTATCTGTCCGAATAATGGAAAGAACAGGACCAAATATTTCTTCCCTTGCGCTGGGCCAGTCGGGATCCACATCATCCAAAATAGTGGCCCCCAGCCAGTATCCATTCGGGTAGGCTTTAGGTGGATTGGCGTTCCGGCCGTCGATGAGCACCTTGGCGCCCATTTTTTCTGCTTCGTCAATATACGCCGTGATACGTTCTAAAGCGGCCTTACTCACAATGGCTCCCATGTCCACACCCAGTTGAACCGATTTTGCTTCCTCAACCAATTGATTAATAATTGAATCCACATTCGCCACACCCACAGCCACACTGGCGGCCATGCATCGCTGCCCGGCACTGCCCATGGAACTGGCCAATAACCCTTTGGCAGTGGAATCCTGGTCTGCATCAGGAACTACAATCATGTGGTTCTTAGCTCCGCCCAGGCATAGGGCCCGTTTGCCATTGGCTGTGGAGCGGGAGTAGACAATTTTTGCAACCTTGGACGAACCCACAAATGCTACCGCTTTAACACCGGGATGATCGCAGATTCCTTCCACTGTTTCCCGGGATCCGTTGATAATGCTGAACACTCCGTCGGGCAGACCGGCCTCTTTTAAATATTCAGCTAATTTCCACGCAACCAGGGGCGTTTGTTCCGATGGTTTCAGGATAAAACAATTTCCTGTAGTGATGGCCAGGGGAATCATCCAAAGGGGTACCATGAAAGGAAAATTGAATGGCGTAATCCCCGCCACTACGCCTAGGGGCTCATGGGTCATCGTGCAGCTAATTCCACTGCTGACTTCGGAGGATTCTCCTTTCAGCATATTGGGCAGGGATGTGGCGAATTCTACCACTTCCTTTCCCCGGAGGATACTACCCATTGCATCGGCTGCTGTTTTTCCATTATCCAAAGCAATCAGGTGCGCTAATTCATCTATATTTCTTTCAATGATGGATTTCAGGTTAAACATCACCTCAGCCCGATCACGGATATTCGTTGAGGACCATCCGGGAAATGCGGCCTTTGCTTTCCGGACCGTTTTGTCCAGGTCCTCATAATTGGAATCGGGAACGGTGGCGATCTCTTTATCAAAATAAGGTGAAATGACGGAGATTGTTTTTCCCGATGATGAATTTTGGTGTGAACCGCCAACCCAGTTTTGCAGCGATCCGAAGTTTTGAAATTGAATATTATTCATAGTAAGTGTTTGCTGTTACATCGGCATAGGTTAATCGTATCTAAAGCAAGGTTATTGAAATTTGTATTTACACACACATAATTATTTAAAACGTAATTGAGCAATGATTGACGAGACCTATTAAACCCCGATAATCGGGGCGTTTTAAATATTTATGATTGAACATTTCTATTAACGAGTTAATCATGTTTTTTTAATACTTAATTTATTTCGACTAACCAGCGCCGGTTTATTATAATCATTATTTTTCTCCATTTCTGTATTTACGCCAGAGCGCCAATGGATTTTTTAAGGATGGAAAGCGCTTCTTGTATTTCGCCGAATCCAATATTCAGGGCAGGCGCAATTCGCAAACAGTTACCGTAGAGGCCTCCGCGACCGATTAACAATCCTCGTTTTTTCGTCTCCTCCATCACTTGATCCACTGCCCCGGGGTTTGGTGTGCGATCCTGAATTGTTTCATCCAACACTAGCTCCATACCAACCATGAGTCCTTTCCCGCGAACTTCTCCGATGATATCCGGATATTCCTTTTGTAGGGCAAGCAGACCATCCATCAGAATTTCACCCATTTGCTGGGCATTATCGGCCAGGTTATCCCGTTCAATTATTTCAAGTGTTACATTCGCAGCAGCGCAACTTACCGGGTTACCGCCAAAGGTCGAGATTGTATTTTTTCCAAGGGAGGCAGCAATATCTTTGGTGGAAATCACCGCGGCCAATGGCATTCCATTAGCAATTCCTTTCGCGGCAGTAATCATATCCGGTTCAACGCCATAATGATCAATCCCCCACGCTTTTCCAGTTCGTCCAAAGCCCGTCTGCACTTCATCGGATATAAAAATACCCCCATATTTCCGCACAATGTCCGCCACAATACTAAAATATTCCTCCGGCGGTGTAATGAACCCGCCGACGCCCTGGATGGGTTCTACCAGTATTCCAGCAATCTTTCCAGTGGTCGTTGTCTGGATTAACTCTTCTACATCCTCGGCACAGGCCACACCACAATCGGGATAAGTGAGTTTTAACGGACAGCGATAACAATAGGGGGCCAAAGCGTGCTTCACAGCGCTCACCTGCGTTGGCAGAGCCCGCCAGGAAGCATGGGCAGTAAGTGATTGTGCCAATAATGATCTTCCGGAATAACCATGCCGCAGCGCAATAATCTCTGAGTTCCCGGTGTAGAGCTGGGCTAACATTACGGCAGTTTCATCCGCTTCAGTCCCGGAGGTGTGTAAAAAAACTTTTTCAAGATTACCTGGCGTCATATGCACCAGACGCTCCGCCAGTTCCACGACGGGTATGGTGGGATATAAGGATGAAATATGGGTCAAACGGTTCACCTGGGCCTTCACAGCGGTATTGACTTCTTCATTGGCATGCCCCACTGATACAGTGAGTATGCCGCCAAAAAAGTCAAGATAGGACTGACCGTCCATATCTTTCACCCGAGAACCGCTGGCCTCAGAAACAACAACCGGTTCCTGGTAATAGTTCTTTACAGCATCAAAGAGATATTCTTTATGCTTTTGTCTGATCTCACTACTATTACTCATGATTTATCCTCATCTCAATATCATCAATCATTGCTGAAATGCGTCATCAAAAAATGTATTCGCTTCCCTTTTCTAATTTTTCAATGCTGCCGTTGGTTTGGGCACCCAGTGTTCCCGGCCTCCTGCCAGTTCATCATCGAAGGTTGTGGGGATGTTACCTGCTTCGGTGCGTTCATCCCAAGTGACGTGCTCGGCGCCATCATCCATTTTTACCATAGTGATACATTCCTCCACCGGGCAAACCAGTGCGCAAAGATTGCATCCGACACAATTATCTTCAATGATTTCAGGGATTCGTATTTCACCGTTTTCATTTAACCGAATTGCTTGGTGTGCACCATCTTCGCAGGCGATATAACATAATTCACAGCCGATACATTTATCTTGATCTATATCCGCAATGACCTTGTATCCGAGATTCAGGTCTTTCCATTCTACCACATTGGGAAGCGCTTTTCCGACAAAATCGTCGACGGTATTATAGCCCTTGTCTTCCATGAACTGAATAAGGCCAGCTTCCATCTCGCGTACAATCCCGAAGCCATAGTGCATCACCGCGGTACACACCTGAACGGAAGAAGCACCGAGTAAGATGTATTCGACCACATCCCGCCACGTTTCAATGCCGCCAATGCCGCTGATAGGAACTTTGCTTGTTTCAGGATCTTGGGCCAATTCCCGGAGCATGTGCAGGGCAATTGGCTTCACGGCCGGGCCACAGTAGCCGCCATTGGTCCCCTTCCCATCAACAGATGGTAGGGGAGCAAAATTATCAAGATCGATGCCCACAATGCTTTTAAATGTATTCACCAGTGAAAGGGCATCCGTTCCACCTTGCACACCTGCGCGGCCGGGATCGCGAATATCAGAAATATTGGGCGAAAGCTTTGTGATTACGGGTTTGGTCGCCGCTGCCATTACCCATCCCACGATGGTCTTGAGCACCTCCGGTTCCTGGCCTACGGCGGAACCCATCCCGCGCTCGCACATGCCGTGGGGGCAGCCAAAGTTCAACTCAAAGCCATCGACGCCAGCATTCTCGCAATCCTGGATGATCTGCTCCCATTCTTCTTTCGATTCTACCATTAACGAGGCGATGACTGCATGACTAGGGAAATATTTTTTTACTTCCGAAATTTCATCAAGGTTATCCTTTAAAGGGCGGTCCGTGATGAGTTCAATATTGTTGAAGCCGGCAATGCGCGTATCCCTGTAATTGATTGAACCATACCGGCTGGAAACATTCACAATGGGAACACCCAGCGTTTTCCATACTGCTCCGCCCCAGCCCGCATCAAATGCCTTCATAACCTGATAGCCGCAATTGGTGGGTGGCGCACTGGCCAGCCAGAGCGGGTTAGGGGCTTTTATTCCTGCAAAATTAATTGATAAATCAGGCATAAGGGGCTCCTCCCAGTTTAATATTTAACGTTTAACCACTGATCAATTCCAAGAGCGGCGGCTTTTCCATCGTGGGCGCCGTTCACCACTTCTGCACCTCCATTCACGGCATCACCGCCTGCAAAATACTTTGGATTGGGGCACTGAAAGGATTCTTTATTCACTTTGATCCTATTGCGTGCGTCCAATTCAAGTCCATCTATCATCCCAAAAAAGTTGGCCATTTTTGCCTGGCCGGTGGCTTTGATGACCAAGTCGCAATCAAGGACGAATTCGCTTCCTGCAATATTTTCCAGTTTGCCGTTCCTGTTTTCCGTTTTTAGGAATTTAACGCCTGTAGCTTTTCCATTTCCGACAATTTCTATCGGTTGGACATTGAACATACCCCTGGCTCCGGAATGGATAATGGTTTCATATTCGAATGTGTAAGCGCCCATTTGTTCTTTGGAGCGCCGGTAAACAAGAATCACATCCTCGGCTCCCATGCGTGCGGATTCGGAGGCCGCGTCCATAGCGGTGTTACCACCACCGAGCACGACCACCCTGTCAGGAACATTCACCTCGTGGTGTTTCATTCGGAGTTCTTCGATAAATTCCACGGCACCAACTACGTTTTCAAAGTTCTCGCCTTTCAGCCCCAATGCAGCCGTGGGACCTATGCCAACACCCAAGAAAATGGCGTCATAATTCTCCTCCAGTTCATCCAATTGTTCCCTGGATTTAATGGGTGCATTGTATTGGATGTTATACCCAAGTTGGTTTTGAAGGTAGTCCATTTCTTTCAGAGCATCCTCATTGGTAATCTTGTAAGGCGCTGTACCATAAACGGTCAGTCCCGAGGGTTTGTCCTTCGCTTCAAAAATATCCACTTGGTAGCCGAGAGTTCTTAACTCACACGCGCAAGAAATTCCTGCCGGACCGGCGCCGATCACAGCTACTTTTCGACCTCTGTCCTCACCCGGCTGGAACATCGATGTTTCATTTTCGATCACCTGATTCGTGGCGTAATTCTGCAGGCGGCCAATCTCTATTGGTTTTACGTTTTGTTCAAGGAACACACAGGCGCCCTCACACAGGACACCTGTTGGGCATACTTTCCCGCAGGCATTGCCCAGCCAATTGGCATCAAAAATGGTTTGCGCGGAACCTTTTACATTTCCCGTGTGGATCTGCTTGATGAAAAGCGGAATATCAATTCCGGTGGGGCATGCGCTTATACATGGGGCATCATAACAAAACAGGCAGCGCGAGCTTTCGTAGAAAGCTTCTGTTTGGTTCATCAAGGGTTTCTTCTGAGCAAAATTTTTCTCGAATTCCTGTTCGCTTGTGGGTCTTTTGTATTCCGCCATTTCTACAATTCAACCAGTTTATCATAGGTTTCCGGGCGACGGTCACGATAGAACTGCCAGGTGGAGCGGACTTCATCGATCATGTCCAGATCGAATTCGGCCACCAATAGTTCATCCCTATCACGGGATGCTTCTGCAAATATTTGTCCTCTTGGATTCACGAAATAGGACGTGCCGTAAAACTCGCCCAAGTCCCACGGTTTCTCCGTACCAACCCGATTGATGCATCCCATGAAATACCCATTTGCCGCGGCATGAGCCGGTTGCTCTAATTTCCATAAGTATTCACTTAACCCGGCTACAGTCGCAGATGGATTGTAAACGATTTCTGCGCCGTTTAATCCGAGGCACCGTGCCCCGTCGGGGAAGTGGCGGTCGTAACAGATGTACACGCCCACTTTGGCATATTTCGTCTCGAAAACAGGATAACCCAAATTGCCGGGCTTGAAAAAGAATTTCTCCCAGAAACCGGCTGTGTGGGGAATATGGTTCTTGCGGTATTTGCCTAAGTACTCTCCATCGGCATCAATCACTGCCGCCGTATTATAAAGAACACCGGCTTGCTCTTTTTCATAGACCGGCACGATGATAACCATGTTGTATTTCTTCGCATATTCCTGCATCTGTTCCGTAGCGGGACCGGGAACCGGTTCCGCGGATGCATACCAAGAGCTGTCCTGTCCAGGACAAAAGTAGGGTGTATTGAATATTTCCTGAAGACATAAGATTTGAACACCTTGTTTTCCAGCATTTTCAATAAAAGGGATATGCTTTTCAATCATCGCTTCTTTGATTTCTTCAATGGTTCCTTCTCCTTCCGTCATGGTAAGGCTCATCTGAATCAATCCTGATTTAATGTTTCTTGGCATAAATATTCTCCTTATTTAGAGATTGAAAGATTGATTGGATGATTGGATCACTGCATCTAGCACTGCAGTGTTTTTTTGTCTAAGGTCCAACATCAAAAGTCTAACCTGTTCCATCTCACATTTATTCAACATTTCATTCCGCCATAAAGGCCCCGCTTTAGAAATTGACCATCACCTTTTTTACCGACATATTCACAATCCTTGATGATAACCTTGCCACGGGAAAGAACCGTCTCGGTAAAGCCGGTTACTTCAAACCCTTCGTAAGCATTGTAATCCACTCTCATGTGATGCGTACAGGCATTATTAATGCTAATCGTTTCTTGTCGATTCGGATCAAAAATAACAATGTCCGCATCGCTGCCTACGGCGATGGTGCCTTTTTTGGGAAACAGGCCAAATGTTTTTGCGGCGGCGGTCGATGTTAATTCAACAAATTTATTCAGCGAAATTCTTCCCGAATTCACACCGCCGTTGAAGACAAGACTCATCCGGTTCTCAACACCAGGACCACCATTGGGTATCTTGGAAAAATCATCGATCCCCAACGATTTTTGATCTTTGAAACAAAAAGGACAATGATCGGTAGATATGGACTGAAGATCGCCAAAATGGAGTCCCTTCCATAATTCATCCTGGTTCCATTTTTCCCGTAAAGCCGGAGTCATGACATATTTAGCTCCTTCAAATCCTTCCTGCTCATAATAGGAATGATCCAAAAAGAGATACTGGGGACAGGTTTCCGCAAAGGCATGAACGCCGCGATTGCGAGCCAGCATCACTTGCTCCAATGCGTCTGAACTTGAGAGATGAACGATATAAACAGGGACATGGGCGACCTCCGCTATGGCGATGGCACGATGAACCCCTTCTGCTTCCATCCTCGTAGGGCGGGTCAGGGCATGATATTTTGGCTCTGTTTTTCCTTCCGCCAATGCTCGCTTTACAATTTCATCAATAACGATACCATTTTCAGCGTGCATACATACTACGGTTCCATCTTCACCTGCTTTGCGCATGGCGCGGTAGATCGTTCCATCATCCACATACAAAACCCCCGGATAGGCCATGAATAGTTTATAGGAGGTGACACCCTCGTCAGCTAACATTTTCATTTCAGGGACGCGGTCATCATCCAGATCGGTGACAATCATATGAAACCCATAGTCAATGGCTGTTTTCCCTTCTGCCTTGGCGTGCCAGGTATCCAATGCTTCCAGTGTTGATTGACCCTTGGTCTGGATGGCAAAATCAATCAATGTTGTGGTACCCCCATGGGCCGCTGCCAGGGTTCCCGTTTCAAAATCGTCGGCAGATATGGTACCCCCAAATGGCATATCTAAATGGGTATGGGGATCCAATCCGCCGGGGAATAGATATTTTCCGGAAGCATCGATGATTTCATCCGCTTCCATGTCCAGGTTTTTCCCGATAAGGGTGACGGTTTCATTTTCAATAAAAACATCACCCATATAGTCATCTACGGCAGTGATGACGCGACCGTTTTTAATCAATATAGACATGATTCCCTACTTTGTTTACGAGCATTTGATTCATTTTGTTCACGACGATTCTTGATGATTTCCCCAAGCCTTAAGCCCTCGTTCTTCATCGGTTCCGGGTATGGTATTATCCAACGCCAATGCCGTAAAAGCACCCACGGCCATACCAGTACTCCCCAACGTATTCAGAATGTTTGCCAACCAAAGGGGCTCAAATTGGATGGGCTGTTGACCAAAATATTCCGGGACAGATAAGCCCATAAAAAAAGCAAAGCCAAGGATAAATAAATTTCGGGCAGAATTAAGATCAACAAATTGCAGGTTGGATAGTCCCACTGCGGCAATCATGCCGAACATGGCACAATACATGCCGCCCACAATCGGTTGGGGAATGGTTGTAAAGAGGGCTCCGAATTTGGAAACTGTTCCTAAAAGAATCATAATCACCGCGCCGGCCTGCACGACCCTGCGGGAGCCGACACGCGTTAACCCAATGGCGCCAATATTTTCACTGTAGGACGTGGTCCCGTTTCCTGTACCAAAAATCCCAGCCACCAAACATCCAATTCCCTCAAACGTAATTCCACGGTTAATGATTCTTTTGTCGGGCGTCGGTGCACCGGAAAGTCGGGCACAGGCATAATAATCCCCAATGGATTCCACCATGGATGCGATGTATCCCGCCAGCATGCCTACAATTGCTGCCGCGCCAAACTGTGGGAATCCCCACTGAAAAGGATAAGGAATGCGAAACCAGGGTGCATTCTTCAGATTATCCAAACTGGTATGTGCAGGATGGCCTTCAGGAAAAATGCCTGAAGCGGTAAAAATAACAGACACAATCCAAGCCGTCACGATGGCAAGGAGAATTGGATAAAGTTCAAACGTGCGATGCTTGCGGCGGAGATATTGGCTGAAAATAATAATCAGCAAAATAGTTAAACCGCCAATGGGCCAATGGCGTCCTGCTTCCGGCGCACCGAATTTGAATAAAGCTAAACCGATCAAGGCAATCGTGGGAGCGATGGTTATGGGACCCACAAATCGTAACAACCGTCCGATCATTCCACTGGCACCAACTATAATTTCGGCCAAAGAACCGGCAATAATTGCCCCTTGCACATGCTGCATGCGTACTTCCCAACCGGCATTGGCCAAGGCGGCCATGCCACAGATTGCAAATGTTGGCGCTAAAAATGAGAATGTTCCCCCTTGGACAATCGGAAGACGATTGCCCCAGGTGGTTTGCAGGAGTGTAGTAATACCACTGACAAAAAACATGGTTGCAATCAACCAGCCTTTTTCTACCGGATCAATGATACCGAACGCCGGAGCCAATAAGAGGGGGATAGCCACGGTGGAACCAAACATGGTCAGGTAGTGTTGCAATCCCAGGATTATTGTTTCTTGAATGGGTGGTGTATCATCAATACTATACAATAATGATTTTTTATGTTCTGCCATGAAAGCCCTTTATTAACTTCAACTTAACCATTTTAACTTGATCTTAATTTGCTGGAAGTTAATCATACAATAGAAAGGAAATCAGCCATAACTCCTAATTACGAAATAATGCTAAATACGGCTATCAAAGAAGCCAAAAAAGGATTAACTGAAGGCGGCATCCCAATTGGCGCGGCTCTATTTCTCTCTGATGGGACTCTGCTAGGGAAAGGACGAAATCGGCGTATCCAGGATGATGACCCTTCCCGGCATGGAGAAACAGATGCTTTCAGGAATGCGGGCAGACAACGGTCCTATTCAGATATCATTATGGTCACGACCTTGGCGCCCTGCTGGTACTGCAGCGGATTAATACGGCAGTTTAAAATTAAAACAGTCATCGTGGGTGAATCGGTTAATTTTTCCGGTGGGGTTGAATGGTTAAAACAAAATGGCTTTGAAGTCATTGATCTTCATTCAGAAGAATGCATTTCAATGCTTGCAAATTACATTCAGGACAATCCTGAAATATGGAATGAAGATATAGGGGAAGAATAATTTAGCCTATAAGGCTTAAATGGAATGGAGCCTTTGTTTTCCAGTTAAGCAGTGATCAAAACCAATCTGACGACGGCCAAACCCTCAGTGCCTAAATTTTCTTGGACATGAAAGTAGTTTAAAATAAACTCAAG
>CAYFJU010000066.1:0-18787 GCA_964343505.1 uncultured bacterium | reverse complement strand
ATGTCAACTTCAAAGCGCACGAAGTGTCAACACATCTCGCAAACAGAACAATTTAGAAATGAGCAAAAAAATATAACTCAATAATATAGGACGAATTCGGAGCGTAACGCATATATAGGCGTGTTAGAGCATTTATCAAGTTTCCGGGAGAAATTTGGAGTGGTTGGAGGCGTACTTCCCTGCCAGGGAATTCCATCTCTGTTTTGATCGAGAGATATATATTGTGGTTTAAACTTCACTCAGCCTCAAACTAAAATTCTGTTTTTCAGTATCAGCAACTCCTGAACGAATGTAATCAGAAAAATCACATGGGGGACAGGTTTTTTTGTATACCCCCCCTGCCGTGTAAGGGCAGTGTTCAGCTAAGCCTCAAATCACTGCGAATGACTGATTGCTTTTCTGAGGAATGAAATAAATTCAGCCATTTTAAAATAAATATCATAAGCTTCGTCCAAACAACGGTCTGACGAGAAGATTTCACTAGGAATCTGCTTACTGACGATAAAATCCTTATACCGCAGCCATTCGATCTGGGGATGGTCTTTCGGATAACCTTTCGGCGCCACTTTTAGCCTGTCGCCCTCCAAACCGCCAAAGGTGCTCGTAAAACCGGAATCCTTCACGATAGCTTCAAACTGATTTGGCCAGCCGACAATATATTCACGGATGGCCATCAGGGTCTCTTTATCCGGATGCCAGACGCCGCCGGCAAAAAAAGAGTTCCCGGGGGCAACGTGAATGTAATATCCGGCACCCATGCGCTTTCGGCCTCCCGGGTTCATACTCGCGCCGAACCATGATTTATAAGGTGTTTTGTCTTTAGAAAAACGGGTGTCACGATAAATTCGAAAGAGGCAATCCTTTGGTTCAGTTCCGATCATTTCTGCATCAAACTCTGAAATTCGAAACAGCAGCATGGCGACAAAATCAATAAAATTCTGCTGGGCATCTTTAAACCGATCTTTATTGGCGTGGTACCATTCCCGGCGGTTGTTCTGCTTCAAATCGGAAAGGAAATCGAATGTGGATTGTTCAATCATTTTTTAACGCTCCGGACTACACTACCATTTCGTCGTGCAAGAAAGACATGAAGCCGCACAGAAAGTTATCAATTTAGTTCTGCGTCTTTTGCGTCTGATATTTTTTTTATCGCTGAGAAGATCCAATGTAATTAGTTCAATCAATTTCATACCCAGTGCCACCAAGCGACTGGAGAATTTATAAATTTAATTTTGCGCCTTTTGTGCCAGCCTGCCCCACGCACACGTGCGGGACTGGCAGGCCTTTTGCGGTTATTGTGTTTTAGATCGGTGAGAAAATCAAATGTGGATTGGGCCATCATGGATAATTGGTGTTAAAGTGTTTCAGCATTCACCGCCTCCAGGCAAATTACCAATAAAAATAGAAACCGATAACACTTTAACACTATTTCACCTATCTCCCTGGAATTAGGTTTAAACTGTCGCGTCCCCTGATCAATCCTCCGGTTGAAACTGAAAAACTTCCTCCAATGGTGTTTCAAATACATTGGCAATTCGAAAAGCCAGTTCCAATGATGGGGAATACCTGGCCGCTTCAATCGCGATGATGGTCTGGCGGGTGACGCCTGCTTTTGCAGCCAAGTCAGCCTGTGTCATTTCATCCGCATCAAAGCGCAGGCGGCGGACATTATTGGTGATAACTGCCTTGCCCATTTTAATTCGTCTTCCGGTAATAATAAAGTTGCGTCAGTGATTTTCCTATGGAGGACAATACTACTATCAACAATATGATCATCGCTAATAAGGGTGGAGTAAGCTCTCCTAATCTGTTATAACTCATCGGATTAAACACAGTAACACCAATTAAAATGAAAAAGCAAACCTGAGCAATAATATAACCTACTCTGAAACCTTTGAGTTCATATGACCGATCGCGCTCATCTTTCTTTTCCTCTTTAGTAAAAAGGGCTATGGCGCCAAATATGATGATTGAATAAATCACAGCGATGGTGATCACGTTGATGATGAGATCGCCAAGCAGATCCATATCATTAAACTCACCGTCGCGGATTAAAAAGAATACTTTCGGGTAAAAATACAACGACACCAATATATCCAAGACTAATTCCGCCCAGAATTGAGTTCTCTGTTTGAAAAATTCGAAAGGAATTTCATTTTATCTCTCCTGTTTTTATCAAATAACTATAGTGAATGTAATTAATATATTACTATTAGTAAAGTATTTTTTACTTTTGTTTGATATTTATTACACCGCACCCGCTCAATTCACCTTGGATTTTCTTATGCTCTAATTCATTGTGACATTTTCATAGGGGTTTGCTATATTGAGTTGCGAATGTTATGAATGAACCGCTATGATTAACGAAATCCTTCCCGGCGTATTCCACTGGACGGCCGTCCACGAGCGAATTCACATTGCTGTAAGCTCGTACTATTTCGAAGAAGATGGCATCCTGCTCGATCCCATGGTGCCGTCTGCGGGGTTGGATTGGTTTGATGATCGCGTGCAGCCAAAACACATCCTGCTCTCCAACCGCCACCATTACCGCCACAGCGCACAATTTCAAGAGGCTTTTGGCTGCCCTGTCTGGTGTCACCAGTCAGGGCTCCATGAGTTCACGAAAGGTGAAATAGTGCAACCCTTTGAGTTTGGTCACCCGTTCCCGGGCGGCATTACCGCTATGGAAGTGGCTTCCCTCTGTCCGGAAGAAACGGCCTATCACATTTCCGGTTCAGCCGGGTTTCTGGCCTTCGCCGATGGACTGGTCCGGGATGACGATGGTCCCCTGAGTTTTGTACCTGATAGATTCATGGGAGACGACCCGGAAGGGGTGAAAAACGGACTTAAGGCGGCCTTCCGCCGCCTCCTCGACTGCGACTTCGACCACTTGCCCTTGGCCCACGGCAATCCTTGGATTGGTGGCGGAAAAGAAGCCCTCAAACTGTTTTTAGAAGGAGACTAGAGCATCCTTTACAGGGGTAACGATTATTCTCCATGATCCGTTTCGATCACGTTTCAAAATTTTATGACAGCGTCCCGGCCCTAAGGGATTTCACTTTTGAAGCAGAAAAGGGCGAAACGATTGTTCTGCTGGGCTTAAGCGGTTCCGGAAAAACCACAACCCTGCGGATGGTCAACGGTATGGTTACGCCCAGTTCCGGGCAAATCATGGTGCGAGGAAGTGATGTTTCCGCCTGGCCACTAATTGACTTTCGACGGTCCATCGGGTATGTGATTCAGGAAGTGGGACTGTTTCCGCACTGGACGGTGGCCCAAAATGTGGGCATGTTACCGAAGGCCGTTGAATGGGACAGCCGGAAAACCAGTCAGCGCATCGAGGAGCTACTGGAACTAGTCAGGCTGCCCTACCGTGACTACGCACACAGGTATCCTTCAGAGCTTTCCGGTGGCGAGGCCCAGCGTGTGGGAGTCGCCAGGGCTCTAGCCCTTAAACCCGATATCCTGCTTATGGATGAACCTTTCGGCGCCCTGGATCCCATCACCCGCCAACACACCCAAACGCAATTTCTGCAGATCAAGGAAGAACAGAACGTCACCACGCTGTTTGTTACCCACGACATTCAGGAAGCCTTCAGAATTGGGGACCGCATTGTGGTCATGAAAGAAGGCAGCATAGTCGAGATGGGGACGCCGACAGAATTGCTGAAGGATCAAATATCAGATTACACCAGGGAATTGCTGGCGTCCGTGAAGTTGGGATTCCCGGGTAAGGAAAGCAGCGTAAGGTGACTCGGGCTCGGTTCATTGCGGTGGCGCTCATCCTTGCGATAGCTCCTTGCCGGGGAAGCGAACGCACCATCATCGTGGGGAGCAAACCCTTCACCGAAAACTATGTCCTCGCCGAGCTGTTGTACCAGTTAATTGAATCCCAAACGGATTATAAGGTCCAGCGGAAGTTTGGTCTGGAAGGGACGTGGATGTGTTTCCAGGCTTTGGCGAAAGGAGAGATTGACATCTACCCGGAATACACCGGTACGGGGGCTTTGGTGATTCTGAAATCTGACGATCAAAAAGATCAGCAAATTAAAGCCCTCCGGACTAAATTTGAGGCGCGATTTGGGATTACCTGGCTCGCGCCCTTTGGATTCAACAACAGTTGGGCCCTGGTTGTGCCTGAGTCATTGGCGGCGGAAAGAAATCTCCAGACCTACTCGCAATTAGCGGAACAGACAGACCTGCGGGCCGCCTTCACCCACGAATTTCTGGAACGGTTGGACGGCTGGCCGGGACTCCAGGCAACCTACGGATTTCAATTTGAAGCGGTAAAGGGTATCCGCCACAGTCTTGCTTATAGTGCTATTGCGGAGGGGAGGATTGAAGTGACGGATGCTTACGGAACCGACGGTGAAATCTTGCAGTACGACCTCCGGCTCCTGGATGACGATCGCCGCTTTTTTCCTGAGTATCTCGCCGCCCCATTGGTTCGACTCAAAACACTTCAAGCCTTTCCTGACCTTGAGGGTATTCTCAACACCTTCGCGGGAAAAATTGATAACGCCAGCATGCAGCAGCTTAATTTGCAGGCCAATGCGGCCGGAGATGGGTATCCACAGGTGGTCTCCGATTTCCTCAGGAATAATGACGTGAAACAACTGGTTGGCTCAACTGAAGCCCGCTCCTCCATGATCCTGCGCCAAACAGGCCGACACTTATTTCTTACAGGACTGGCTGTGTTAATGGCCTGTATCACCGGGATTCCCGGCGGCGTCTGGATGAGTCGCAACCGGAAGGCAGCCATGTTCACCATGGGATTCGCGAACGTGGTGCAGACCATTCCCAGCATCGCCCTCTTAGGGGCCCTCATTCCCCTGCTGGGCATCGGTTTCAAACCCGCCATTGTGGCCCTCTTTCTCTACAGCATTTTGCCCATCCTACGAAACACCTATACTGGAATTGTGGACATCCCAAAATCCCTCGCAGAAGTTGCCGATGCCCAGGGATTGACGTCATCTCAAAAGCTGACCTACCTTGAACTCCCCCAAGCGGCCCCGGTGATTCTGGCTGGGATTCGAACGTCCACTGTCATCTGTGTGGGGACGGCAACCTTGGCGGCCTTCATCGGGGCAGGAGGATTGGGAGAGCCGATCCTCACGGGCATCAGTCTGAACGACACAGGGCTGATCCTTTCAGGAGCGGTCCCCGCCGCACTCCTGGCATTGATTCTCGATCATGTCATGGGTAGAGTGGCCATCGCCCTTAACCCAAACAAGTAATATGGATACGTCTCGGGAAGCAAGGCTCAATGGACTTCGGCAGAGAATTCTCGGTTGTACGAAGTGTCCCTTGTGCGAATCTCGAACGCGGGCCGTGCCGGGGGATGGCAATCCACAGGCGCAGGTCATGTTTATCGGTCAGGGGCCGGGGGAAAATGAGGACCGCTGGGGACGGCCGTTTGTGGGCAGGGCAGGAGACCTGTTGAACGAACTGCTCCGGGATTTGGTGAATGATAGAAGCGCTGTTTGGCTCACCAACGTGACCCGCTGTCTGCCGCCGGAAGGACGACTCCCTTACGCGGCGGAGATCAAAGCGTGCGCCCCTTACCTTTTAGAGGAAATCGAACTCATCGGACCAAAAGTGGTCTGTCCATTGGGAAACATGGCTTTGCACCTTTTTGTCGGTAAGTCCAAGGTCATCCACGAAGTGCATGGAAAACCCATCCCTCAGGAAAAATTCTTCCTCTTCCCCATCTACCATCCCGCTGCGGCGCTTCGTCGGCCGGACCTTCTTCCCCAGGTAAAGGCCGATTTTACAGCCCTCAAAGTGTTCCTCGACTCAAAACCGACACTAGAGCCTCTGCCGGGGCAACAGAGTCTTTTTTAACCGTTTCTAGTTGTAGATTGAAATTGTATGGATCGGGTTCTAACTTTTCAGGTACTGGACGTTCTTCTGATGAATCAATATCTGTTGGTAACCCGAAGAATCCCTACACCGTGGTTTCAGAAAAAATCCCAGTGATTTTTCTGATTGACGAAACATCGCTGGGAAAATTCATTCAATTAACTGGTAAATCCTATGTTTCAAGATATGCTGGAAGAGGTGCTTGCCGGCCTCCACAATAATCCCAAATCTCTTCCATCCAAGTATTTTTACGACCAGCAGGGCGCCGAGTTCTTCGACAAAATCTGCAAGTTGGACGAGTACTACCTCACACGAACAGAGCTGATTATCATGGAGGACTATATTCACGAGATGGTCGAGGCGGTGGGAGAACATTCATTGATTATCGAGCCAGGAAGCGGGAGCGGCGAAAAGACGCGGCTGCTGTTGCGGCACCTTTCTGCCCCAGTGGCCTATGTCCCGATCGATGTGTCGCAAAGCATGTTAAACGCGCTGGCCGATTCGTTGGGGCAGGCGTTCCGGAACTTAAACGTGGTGCCAGTGTGTGCCGACTGGATGGGAAAATTCAAACTTCCGTATGTTGGGAATGCTGGCGCTAAACGGGTGGTCTATTTCCCCGGTTCGACCATCGGAAACGTCCCGCGCTCAGCGTTGCGCAACTTTCTTAAGAGAGTTCGCACGCTCTGCGGAATGGGCGGCGGTTTTTTGGTGGGTATGGACCTGAAGAAAGACAGGACCATTCTCGAAGCCGCCTACAACGATTCAAAGGGAATCACGGCCCAATTCAACCTGAACATCCTTCGCCACATGAACACAGCATTGGAGGCGGATTTCAATCTTAAAAACTTTCACCACTATGCATCCTACAATGAAGCAGAGGGGCAAATCGAAATGTATCTCATCAGTACCTGTGAGCAGGAAGTGCGAGTCAGCAATGAAAAGATTCATTTTGAGAAAGATGAGCCGCTCTTAACGGAGATTTCATGCAAGTACGACCTCCATGAAATCGCAGAGATGGCGGAAGATCTTTTTCAGGTCCAACACATCTGGGCTGACGTGGACGAGCGATTCAGCGTGCAATACCTGGTGACGGAATGATGACCGATAACAACCAATTGGCAGCCTGGGTCGCGGAAGCCCGGGAGCGTTCCATCACGCTTATCGCTGATCTCGATGACGACCAGCTCTCTGTCCCCTACCTCCCTACCATCAATCCCCTGCTCTGGGAGTTGTGCCATCTGGCCTACTTTCAGGAATTTTGGGTCCTGAGACAGGGCGCAAGCAAACAGCCCGCCCGCCCCGATGTGGATGACCTGTTCGATTCCATCACCATTGGGCATGAGACCCGCTGGCGGCTGCCTATTCCTGATCGGGATGGCGCCTTTAACTACGTCCGCACGGTGAGAGACCGTGTGCTTGAACTCATCGAAACAGGGGATTTGTCCGATCAGCTTCGGTACTACATCCTTTATTCGATATTTCACGAAGATATGCACACCGAAGCACTTACCTATGCCCGGCAGACATTGGGGTACCCGGCGCCGGAATTGGCCAAAATGTCGGGTGATTCCACCCAAACTGATATTTCAGATACTGCTGATAGTGATGTGCATATTCCGGGAGGGATGTTTATGCTGGGTGCGTTCAAGGACAGTCCATTTGTTTTTGATAACGAGAAGTGGGCCCATGAAGTGGACGTAAATCCTTTTGCCATCTCCAAAACAGCGGTGACGGAAGGTCAGTTCGCCGAATTTGTAAATGAGAGTTGCTACAGACGGCCAGAATTGTGGAGCAGTGAGGGCTGGAAATGGCTCCAGTCGGTCCAGGCGGATTGTCCCCTTTATTGGAAGCGGGACAGTAACGGCGGCTGGCTTCGGCGCCACTTCGACCAATGGGAGCCTATCTCTGCTCACCGGGCTATGATTCATGTTTCATGGTTCGAAGCGGAGGCATTCTGCTGCTGGTCGGGACGGCGGCTCCCTACGGAAGTAGAGTGGGAGGTGGCAGTCTCAACAGATTCGGATGGCAGCAACTTGTCTAATAGCAAGCTCAATCAGCCCTGGGGCAATGGAATCCCCAATGCCGCTCAAGCCAATCTGGACTGGCGGGCCATGGGACCGGTGGATGTCCGGGCTCATAGTCAAGGCGACAGCGCCTTTGGGTGCAGGCAAATGATCGGGAACGTCTGGGAATGGACAGCGAGCAGCTTCAAGCCTTTCCCCGGATTTGTGCCTGACATGTATCAGGAATATTCACAAACCTCCTTTCACACGCGCAAGGTATTGCGCGGCGGTTGTTGGGCGACCCGTTCCCGGCTCATCCGCAATACGTGGCGAAATTTCTATCCCCCCTCCCGCCGGGATGTCTTTGCCGGATTTCGAACCTGTGCCATGAATTAAATAGAAAGATGTTATGGTTTTAAAAATCTGTATTGTCACCCCCGTTCCGCCCCACTCCCGCCGGGGCAATCGCATCACAGCTCTGAGGTGGGCCCGCATCCTGCGAACATTGGGGCACCGGGTGGCCATCACCCAAGAATTCAATAGGCAGACATGTGATATTATGGTGGCACTCCATGCCAGCAGGAGCTTCACCTCCATTAAACGATTTAGTGAGCAGCATTCAGAAAAGGTTTTAATCGTAACACTTACGGGGACCGACATTTACTGGGATCGACACCGAAACGATAGATGTCTGAAATCCATCGAAATGGCAACAGGGCTCATTGTCTTCCAACCGAGCACATTGGAAGACATCCCCGTTCAACACAGGGATAAAGCAGCGGTCATCTACCAATCTGCTATACCGCCAGCGGGGATCCACAAACCCTATAAGCGATCCTTTGATGTATGTGTCATCGGGCACCTCCGCGCTATCAAGGACCCATTTCGCTCGGCAAGGGCTGCAAGGCAGCTACCGGATACTTCGAAAATCCGCGTCCTCCACATTGGCGGTGCAATTGCGCCGGAGTTCGAAAAACAAGCCCGGGATGAGGAAGCTTCCAATCAACGCTACCGCTGGCTAGGCGAACTTCCTCATTGGCATACTGTACGCCTCCTGGCGCGAAGCCGAATATTAGTGATTAGCTCGGAATCTGAGGGTGGTCCAATTGTGCTTATGGAAGCCCTTGCTGCCTCTGTTCCGGTACTCTCCACACGAATAAAGGGCGTTGTAGGACACTTAGGAGAGGATTATCCCGGATACTTTCCTGTTGGTGATACCGTTGCGCTGGCATCCTTGCTGCAACGGGCGGAAACGGATCGAGACTTCTATGGAGAATTAAAAGACAAGTGTAGGAAAGTAAAAACACTGGTTAATCCTGCCTTGGAGCGCGAAAGTTGGAAAAAACTATTGAAAAGCCTAACCAGGATAATTCGTGATAAAAAGAACTAATTGTCATAAGTGCTTATATTAGCATAGAAGGTGGAATCATTCTGATTAATAAATATTTAAAACGTAATTATGTAAATGTCCTCGATTTACGTTTTAAATATTTACGTTTTATTGTCGATTGCATTCATTGTTTTTCTCCGATTTATCTCGATAATCAGAAAGCTGGCGAATGAATCAGGCTAAATACGTATCAAAAATTATCTTGAGAAAGTTTCCTTAAAGGGAGGTCATGATGGAAAAGTTAACAAATATGAAATGTGTCGCCTGCTGGAAGGATGCTCCCACAGTCACGAAAGTTGAGAGGGCTGAATTCAAACCTCAGGTACCTGATTGGGATATTGTGGAATGGGAGGAAATTAAGAGACTGGAGCGCGCGTACACTTTTAAGAATTTTGCGGATGCCTTAGCCTTCACAAAAAAGGTGGGGACGTTGGCCGAAGCGGAAGATCATCATCCCGCTTTGCTGACCGAGTGGGGAAAGGTGACGGTCACTTGGTGGACACACAAAATCTGGGGGCTCCATTGCAATGATTTTATCATGGCAGCAAGGACCGACCAGTTGTACTAATATTCACTTTGAATCAATCTAATAAAAGGAGGATAAACATGAATCGTAAATGGTACGCTATTGGTTTAGCAATCTTCTTTCTCCTGTTGGCAGGATGTACAAAAACGGTAACTTTTCCGCCTGGGAAATGGATAGACCTCACGCACGAATTCTCTTCGGAAACCATCTTTTGGCCCACGTCAGAAGCCTTTAAGCTCAAGACAGTGTTTGATGGTGTGACGGACCAGGGATATTACTACACCGCCAACACATTCAGTACCGCGGAGCATGGTGGCACCCACATTGATGCACCCATCCACTTCGTAAAGGGACGTCAGACAGTTGAATTGATTCCTCTTGAACAATTGATGGGACCGGCCTGTGTCATCGATGTCTCCGTGAAGGCATTGCAGGATCGAGATTATCAGGTGAGCAATGATGACTTGACTGCCTGGGAATCGGTCCATGGGGAGATTCCGGATGGGGCCATCGTCCTGTTAAAAACAGGTTACGAACAATTCTGGCCCGATGTCTTGAAATACATGGGTACCGATAAAAAGGGGCAGGAAGGGGCGGCGGAACTCCACTTTCCCGGCCTTGGACCGGAAGCGGCTCAATGGCTGGTGGAAAACCGAAAAATTCATGCCATCGGCTTAGACACACCCAGCATCGACTACGGTCAATCTGAGCGGTATGAAAGCCACCAGATCCTTTTTGGTAGAGACATCCCCGCTTTTGAGAATGTGGCCAATCTTGATCAACTACCCCATACAGGTGCTTGGGTGTTGGCCCTTCCGATGAAAATTAAAGGCGGCAGCGGGGGGCCCCTGAGAATTATTGCACTGGTACCCGATTAATACGGCTGTTTGTCATTATTTCCATGGTAACCAACCTTACGAAGGTTCCAAACCTTCGTAAGGTTTAACTAAGGGAAATATAATTGAAATTGACTACCGCGCTTTTGAAAAAACCAGGAATACCTGCTTGGGCAGAAATGAATGATCCTGATCTAATACATATCCGCCCTGTTCCATTTCCGCGATCACCTGATCTTTGTTCACAAAGTGCTTTTTCACAAAAATACTCGGTGATTGGTTGTAATCAATGATGGCAACCCGACCATCGGGTTGGAGGTATTTTAACGCATTGGCGAAATAACTGGTTGGGTCGGTGAAATGATGATAGGTGTTTGAAGTAAAAATCAGGTCTACCTTTTCGAGGACAAGGGGATCACCGAATTCAGCCAATACTGTTTTAATCTGGGTCAAGTCCTTACGCGCTGCTTTTTTCTCCACGTATTTATTTAATCCCGCATCCACATCCACAGCATAGACAGTTCCACCTGGTCCAACCGCTTCTGCCAACGGAAAGGAAAATATCCACCCCCGGAGCCGATATCGGCTATCCGGTCCCCTGTCTTGATTTCCAAGGTTCTGATTACCCGTTCCGGTTGCTGCCACTTATCCCGACCCCAACCTTCGTAATCCCAGACCTTCAGGCTCGTACAGCCACTGGCAAAAAGGCCAATTACCGTGGACATTAAAACTAACTTCTTCATTTGATCGCTCCCTGGATTATTAACCTTAGGACACCCTTTTGATCAAATCGTTGCTTATAAACCACCCACAGAAAAATAGCGCGATTCCGGATGGGAAAAATACCACCCGCATACCGAAGCGGCGGGATACATGGCCCGGTTTTCCGTCAGAGAAATGCCTGTATTTTCTTCCACCTTCAGCAATTCCCAGATTAAATCTTTCTCCTCATGACCGGGACAAGCAGGGTATCCCGGCGCCGGACGGATGCCTTGGTATTTTTCTTTAATCAGGGAATCATTGTCTAATTTTTCATTGGGAGCATAACCCCAGAATTCCTTCCGCACCCTTTCGTGGAGGCGTTCAGCAAACGCTTCGGCCAACCGGTCGGCCAACACTTTGGCCATGATGGCATTATAATCGTCGTGCTGATCTTCAAATTCCTTTACAATATTTTCCAGACCATGGCCGGTGGTCACGGCGAACATACCCATATAATCATCTTTCGGTGCAATAAAGTCCGCCAGGCTATAATTGGGTTTATCATTCCCTTTATCAACCAACTGCCGTGGGAAGTGGAATTCCCCATTTCTAATGAAAACTGATTCATTTTTAGCATAGGCCGGATGAATACCAATTACCGCTTTTGCCCTAAGCAATTTTTCGGATATAATTCTTTTTAATAACTTTTGACCGTCATCAAAAAGTTTCTGTGCTTCATTTCCATATTTGCCATCAGTCAATATTTTTGGATAAACACCCTTCAATTCCCAGGCATGGAAAAAAGGTGACCAATCAATATAATCCACCAATTCATCTAAAGGATAATCATCAAATACCTTGATTCCTTGTAATTGGGAACTCGGCATTTGGTATGATTCCCACTCGATCTTAACCTTACGTTCCCGGGCGTTTTCCAGATTTAGAACTTTTGATTTTGGTTTCTGTGCCCTGGTCTCCCGTATCTTTTTAAAATCGGTTCGGGTGCTTGAAACAAAATCGTCCTTCTCATTCTCATTCATGAGCTTGCCCACCACACCCACAGCACGGGAGGCGTCAATCACATGAATGGTTGGCCCGGTATAATTTTCTTCAATTTTAACGGCCGTATGTTTACGGCTGGTAGTGGCGCCGCCGATTAAAAGTGGAATGTCAAATTCGAGCCGTTCCATTTCATTGGCCACGTGGACCATTTCATCCAAGCTCGGTGTAATCAATCCGGAAAGGCCAATAATGTCCGCCTCTTCATCACGAGCCGTAGATAAAATCTTGTCTGATGGCACCATCACGCCCAAGTCTATAATATCATATCCGTTGCAGCCCAGGACCACACCAACGATGTTTTTACCAATGTCATGGACGTCGCCCTTCACCGTGGCCATCACGATTTTGCCGTTGGATTTTCCCGTGAGCCCCAGTTCATCTTTTTCTTTTTCAATGAAGGGGATCAAATGGGCCACAGCTTTTTTCATCACCCTGGCCGATTTCACCACCTGGGGCAGGAACATTTTTCCAGCACCGAATAGGTCTCCCACCACATTCATGCCATCCATGAGAGGACCTTCAATCACATGAATCGGACGGTCATACTTCTGCCGGGCTTCTTCCGTATCCTTCACAACAAAATCAACAATACCCTCTACCAGCGCATGGCTCAATCGTCGTTCAACCGGATTTTTCCGCCAGGACAAATCTTTTTTCTGCGATTTTTTTACGCCCCTGTACTCCTCCGCAATTTCAACCAGTCTTTCAGTGGCGTCATCCCGGCGGTTGAATAAAACATCTTCAACCCGTTCCTTTAAATCATGGGCAATATCATCATACACTGTTAACTGGCCCGCGTTAACAATTCCCATGTCCATCCCGGCCTGGATCGCATGGTATAAAAATGATGAATGCATTGCCTCGCGAACCCCGTTATTTCCCCGGAAGGAAAATGAAAGATTAGAAACACCACCGCTGATATGAACCCCGGGCAGTGATTCCTTGATTGTTTTGGCCGCATCAATAAACGCTTTGCCGTATTCGTTATGTTCTTCGATGCCGGTGGCAACAGCAAAAATATTCGGATCAAAAATGATATCTTCCGGCGGGAAACCAACTTCGTTGGTAAGTATTTTATAGGCTTTGGTACAAATTCCAACTTTTCGGTTGTAAGAATCGGCCTGGCCCTTTTCATCGAATGCCATGACAATGACAGCTGCACCATATTTTTTGATGATTTTGGCTTGGCGTTTAAATTCAGCTTCGCCCTCTTTCATGGAAATGGAATTGACAATGCCTTTACCTTGGAGGTTTTTCAGTCCTTCTTCCAATACGGACCATTTTGAAGAATCCACCATGACGGGCACTTTGGCAATGTCCGGTTCGGCGGCAATCAAACGCAGAAATGTTTCCATAGCTTGTTCAGAATCGAGAAGCCCTTCATCCATATTTACATCAATAATCTGGGCGCCGTTTTCAATCTGCTGGCGAGCCACTGACAAGGCTTCTTCGTAGTTGTCTTCTTTGATCAGGCGGCGGAATTTGGCCGACCCGGTGACGTTAGTTCGTTCCCCCACATTCACAAAATTACTGTCCGGTCGAATCGTTACGGGCTCAAGGCCACTCAACTTTGTCAGCGAATCAACTTCAGGAATTTCCCGAGGTTGAACTCCTTCCACAGCATCAGCAATGGCTTTGATGTGGTTCGGCGTTGTTCCACAGCACCCGCCCACAAGATTCACCAGACCGCTTTCGGCAAATTCTTTAATGATTGCCGCCATAGCCTCAGGTGATTCGTCATATTCTCCGAATTCATTGGGAAGGCCGGCGTTGGGATAGACAAAGGCAAATGTATCAGCGGACGTGGAAAGTTCATCCAGCCAGGGACGAATTTGTTCAGCGCCTAAAGCACAATTGAGTCCTACTGCGGTGAGATCCGCATGGCGAATTGAATGCCAAAATGCTTCCACCGTTTGCCCTGACAGTGTTCTTCCGCTGGCATCGGTGATTGTACCGGAAACAAAAACCGGAATATCGACCTTACGTTCTTCCAGTAATTCCCGGACGGCAAAAAGCGCTGCTTTACAATTCAGGGTATCAAATACTGTTTCGATGAGGAATAAATCAACGCCTCCATCTAAAAGACCTTTGGCCTGATCTTGATAGGCATTTTTGAGCTCATCAAAAGATATATTCCGAAAACCGGGATTATTCACATCGGGGCTTAAGGAAGCAGTGCGGTTGGTTGGTCCTAAGGCACCGGCTACAAAGCGTGGCTTATCATTATACACTTTGGCGGCAGATTTTGCGATTTTACCCGCTTCAAGGTTGATCTCATAGGCCAGATCTTCCATCCCGTAATCCAGTTGGGAAATGGCATTGGCATTAAAGGTGTTGGTCTCTACAATGTCTGCCCCCGCATCAAAATAGGCTTTATGAATTTCCCCAACAACATCAGGACGGGTGAGGCAGAGCAGATCGTTGTTGCCCTTTAAATCATGGGAATGTGCTTTAAATCGCTCCCCGCGAAAATCGTCTTCGGTCAATTTAAATGACTGTACCATGGTACCCATGGCACCGTCCAAAACCAAAATTCGTTCTTTAAATATTTCTTTAATCACTATTTTCCCCTGAAATAAAAAACCCCGATGCTAAACCGGGGATATTCACCTTTTTAGCACCATTCTTTTTCGTCGCGGCAATAGGGCGCAAATCACGACCACCCAAAATTACCAGAAAAACTGAATTGAAGCCAAACTGAAAGTCAAACCGTTATATTCCTTTGTCAGTATGTGGACAATATGTATTTTCCCCACTGGATGGCGATGAATTGAAGGTGCATATCCAAAAAGTTTTTTCGGTCTGATTTTAGACCTAACCATAATCGTTACAAAAATTTTTCAACCTTCAGAAGACAAAATTCATTTATTCTGAAGAATTCTTCCTCGGCTGAAGGGCCGACTGCATCCTTCCTTCCGTCTCCAATCCAAGATAATAATAACCCATAGTTGATAAATCCTTGGAGTGAATATATGAAAAAAGAGATTTTTATCAGCGAAAGCATGGGGGAATCTCGCATTGCCATCGTAGAAGAAGGCACGCTTGTTGAAGTTTATGTCGAGAAGCAGGACCGCCATCGCATGGTGGGGAATATTTATAAAGGACAGGTTGAAAATGTCCTCCCCGGTATGCAGGCTGCCTTTGTTGATATCGGTTATGATATCAATGCATTCCTCCCTTTCTCTGAAATAGAAAATTCCGCCTACCTGGCGGATGTAGATGAAGAAGACCGTCGCCCGCCCAAAGGCCGGAACAGAAAAAATGGCCAGCAGCGAAACCGTCGGAAATTTCAGGATAACATCGATGTTGATTTGAAATCAGGACAGGACATTTATGTCCAGGTTATTAAAGAAGCATTCGCCGGGAAAGGCCCCCGCGTTACAACTGAAATTGCCCTCCCGGGTCGGCTTCTCGTCTTGGTCCCCAATGCAAAATATATCGGTATATCCAAAAAAATCTGGGATAAATACGAACGTCGCCGGTTAAAGAAAATCGTCTCCTCAATGAAAGAACAGGATATGGGTGTGATTGTCCGTACCGTGGCGGAAGGTAAAAGTGAGGAGCTCATTAAAAACGATTTTTCTATCCTGGTTGAAAACTGGAAAAAACTGCAGAATAAAAGTGACCGGTCAAAAGGGCCATCTTTAGTCTATGAAGATTTGGAAACCGCTTCCAGCGTCATCCGGGATTTATTCACCCCAGACGTGAGTAAAATTGCCATCGATTCCAAAAAACTTTACCGCAAACTCCAGGGATACCTGGAAGATGTTTCACCCAATATGGCTAACCGGCTGGAACATTATAAACTTAAGAATCCCCTTTTTGAAAGTATGGGGATCGAAGCAGAACTGGATAAATTGCTCCGGCCAAAAGTTTGGCTCAAAAGCGGCGCCTACCTTATCATTGAAAAAACCGAAGCGATGGTGGTGGTGGATGTAAACAGCGGGCGGTTCGTGGGCAAAAAGAACCATGAAGAAAATTCCCTGAAAATCAATTTAGAAGCCTGTAAAGAAGTTGCTCGCCAACTTCGCTTGAGAGATCTATCGGGACTGGTTGTAATTGATTTTATCGATATGCGCGAAGAAGCGAATCGCCGAAAAATTTATTACGAATTGCGCAAGGAATTAAAGAAAGACCGGGCCAAGGTGGCTGTCTCTCCAATCTCCGAATTTGGTCTTTTGGAAATGACCCGCCAGCGGATTCGCTTGAGTCTATTGGATTCCATGAGTGAAGAATGTCCCACCTGCCATGGGGCCGGACGCATTATGTCCCGTGAAACGCTCATCACACGGATCGACCATTGGCTGCGCAGATACAAATCGAAACACCGCAGTCTCAGGCTGAAATTAGAACTTCATCCGGAGATCGCCCATTTTATGAAAGATAATAAAAAAGCACTGCGCGGACTGATGTGGCAGAACTTCACCTATATCACTATCGAGGGGAATCAGGAAATTGCCCGGGATGAATTTCGCTTTTTAAATACCAAAAACGGCTTTAAAGAAATTGAGCACGTAGGTATTGAACACAAGCATGATTCAGCTTAAATTCCTCGGCTTTTTTTGGAGTAAAAATGTTTGCAATCGTTAATATAGCAGGAAAACAATACCGCGTCGCAGAAGGCGACCAGATCAAAGTAGCCAGTTTGGCGACTGAGACCGGGAAAAAGGTCCAATTCGATCAGGTCCTTTTAACGGACGACGGTAAAAAAGTTCAGGTTGGGGAACCAACCGTTAAAGGTATGTCCGTATCTGGTACAGTGCTGGACCAGGGCCGTGACCGTAAAGTCGTTATTTTTAAGAAGAAACGCCGTAAAGGATACCGCCGTAAAAACGGACACCGTCAAGATTATTCATTGGTACAAATTGATGCAATTTCCGCATCGGCCTCTAAAAAGAAGGCTGAACCAAAGAAAACAGCTGTAAAAGCTGAAAAGAAAGAAGATTAGTTATGGCACATAAGAAAGGTGTAGGTAGTTCCAAGAATGGTCGCGATTCCAACGCAAAACGGCTTGGTGTCAAAGTGACCGACGGACAAGCAATCCTCGCTGGTGGAATTATCCTGAAACAGCGCGGAACTAAATTTCACCCCGGCGTCAATGTGCGTCGCGGCGGTGATGACACTTTATTCGCAACCGCTGATGGCGTGGTTAAATTCAACCGCAAAGGCCGTGACCGCAAGCTCGTCAGCGTTTTAAATAACGGATAAAAAAACTTCATTTCATTCTTGCTAAAACCCCGTTCTGCATCGTGGAACGGGGTTTTTTCATTTATGGACCTATGATTAGACTTAATTTCAAAACCTTCTATTACTACTTAATGAAAAGGATTTAAAATGTCTCGACCTAAAATTGCACTTATCGGCGGCGGCCAGATCGGGGGAAACCTGGCCCTGATCGCGGCCCAGAAAGAACTGGGCGATGTTGTTATTTTTGATATTCCAAAAGCAGAAGGCATGGTCAAAGGAAAAGCCCTGGACCTTATGCAGCTCCGCCCCCATGATGGCTATGACGTGAATATTACCGGCACATCCGATTATGCCGACATTGCCGGTGCTGATGTGATCATTATTACCGCTGGTATCCCACGCAAACCCGGGATGAACCGGGAAGACCTATTGGAGATCAACCTGGGCATCATGAAGGACGTGGCCACGAATGTTAAGGCACACGCCCCCGATACTTTTGTGATTGTGATTTCAAACCCCTTGGATGCCATGGTGAATGCATTCTATAAAATTTCAGGCTTCCGTAAGAATAAAGTTGTCGGTATGGCCGGCGCCTTGGACAGTACCCGCTTCCGCACCTTTATCGCAATGGAAACCGGCTGCTCTGTCCAGGATGTAACTTGCATGGTCCTGGGCGGTCATGGTGATACCATGGTGCCGGTAACACGATTGGCGACCGTTGGTGGTGTCCCCGTTGAATCACTAATCCCCGCTGATCGTTTAGAAGAAATTGTGGACCGCACCCGGTTTGCCGGCGGCGAAATTGTGAAATTATTCGGCAACGGCTCCGCCTTTTATGCCCCGGCCCAGTCGGCGATTGAAATGGCCGAATCATATCTCCGGGACAAAAAACGCGTCATTCCCTGTGCTTCACTCTGTGAGGGTGAATTTGGTGTTGATGGATACTTTATCGGTGTACCATCCGTGATTGGCGCCAGCGGTGTGGAACGCATTCTTGAGTTTGAACTCAAAGATGATGAAAAAGCCGCACTGAATAATACATTGGAAGCTGTGAAAAAGACGGTGGAAGAAACCGGGTTATAACCAAAGTTTCTTGTCAATCTTAAAAAGCCCCGTGATTTATCTATCGTAGTAAAACGTAGATAGGTGGGGCTTTTTTATTTCCTTGAATTCAACTCTTAAGTGCAACTCAATGACAGGTTGTAGAAAAAGCGGAGCT
>CAYFJU010000065.1:0-18899 GCA_964343505.1 uncultured bacterium | reverse complement strand
TGGCCACCACTTTTTATTGCCAAATGTGTCAGATTAAATCGTAGCTAATACAAATTATTATTATCATAGGTAGCTGCATATTGTCTGAGCGATAGGTCATCATTTGGGAAATAATCAAAATCATAATTCTCGTCGTACACTTTATAAGTTGGTATTCTATTACTCTCTCGATGAAAATAAGTTCTCATTCCTACTTCAATAAACGCTGCATCTACATAACCAAATATACCCACATTATCATTTTCTAATCCGAAAACCTCACGCAGATCAAGCCCTTCTATCCAATCATATTCCGATACTAAAGTTGCGAATTCATTTGAGTCTGGTGGTTTCTCTGTATTACACCCCAAGATAAAGAACATAATTGGTCCCATTAAATGGATTCTTAAGACTTTAAACATTATATACCCGGCCTAATTAATATAAGTGTAATGCTTACCTCTTTAACATACCATTCCCCCTTCATCTTTCGAAACATGATATTATTCCAGCGCTTTATATTTTTTTTAGATTTATTATCCTCCTTAACCAGAAGATCAGAGGCGAAATAAATCAAGGTTTTAGCCAGTGCAGTACTATCGTTTAAAAATTTAATTTCACCATTATCCATCTCAAAGTCCCAAGTTGTGGTTAAAGAAGCCCGGGGCGGTTTCCGTTTGATAAATGTTATGTCATCTTGCCGTGTTTGGTAGCTCGTAAAGGCTTTTTTGAACTCATCGGAAAGCGCTTTCCGGTTTAACGACTTCCCATTCGATTCAACCTCATTGGCAAAGCCATCTGTTATTTTTATTAGGTTTTAGTCCTTTATTCCCTGTTCAATTTTTTGCAAAACAAGGCGAATTTGCATTTCGTCGGTGAGCGGTTTGGCGGGAGGGAAGTCTTGAGCGGACAGGTGACTCAAACCTGTGAAGATTAAATACAATATTGATATTTTGGGTGATAATTTCATTTACTTATACCTTAATATCCTTTTTTAATGTAATTAAAGTGATTATAAAACGCAAATAATTATTGAAGAAATGGATTAAACCAATTTTATCAACTTTCATTTCTTTTTTGAATCGGGCAGGCCGAATACCCTAATTTCTTCCAAATTATTACATCATTAATTCATGATAACCGACTTTAAATCTCCCGTCGTCATTCTTGCCAATGGCGTCTTCCCCATCCACCTGATTCCATTGGAAATACTGGAAGATGCGGGGACGGTCATCTGCACCGACGGCAGCGCCAATTCACTGGAGGCCCTTCACCTCATGCCCCATGTCATTATTGGTGATATGGATTCTTTCGAAGAAAAGGGTACTGAGTTTAAAGGAATAAAAATCTATGATCCGAGCCAAGAAAATACAGACCTTGAAAAAGCCTTGGATTGGGTGATTATGAATGGCATCGAACATGTTACAATTTTAGGCGCCACCGGCCTGCGGGAGGATATGACAGTAGTCAACCATTACATCCTGTTTGATTATTATGAAAAACTGAATATTGTTATGGTGACCGATCATTGTACCATCACCAGCCACCGCGGTCAAAAATCGTTTGATTCATTCCCCGGTGAAATGGTGTCCCTGTTTCCCCAACGATTCGGCACCGTTGTTTCCACAACTGCTCTGCGTTACCCCTTGAATGATACTATTCTCGATCCATCTGCAAGGGCTGTTTCCAATCAATCCATGGGCGCCACTTTTTCGGTGGATTCATCTGAGCCGATCCTCGTTTTTCGCGGCCACCACGAAAGATAATTAGTGCACTGGCTGGATATTTCTATCCTGATCCTATATGTGGGATTGCTCATCGGTTTCGGCTTTTACCGCTCTAAACAATCGGGCAAAGACCCGGAAGAATACCTTCTGGCCGGACGAAAACTCAGCCTGCCGGGATTTGTAGTTACTTTGGTTGCCACTTGGTATGGCGGTATCCTCGGTGTCGGTGAAAATACCTATTCTTATGGGATCCAGACTTGGTTCATTTTTGGATTTCCATATTATGTATTCGCTCTACTATTTGCTTTTTTCATTGCGGGACGAATCAACCGACTAAAGACGATTTCAATCCCGGACCAGTTTCATGACCGCTACGGCAAAACTGCCGGTGTTGTCAGCGCCCTGTACATTCTGGCATTAGCCAGTCCGGCGCCATACATCCTCAGTATCGGCATTTTACTGCAGTTCACTACGGGATTATCATTTGGATTATCTTTGATGATCGCCACAGGATTAAGCCTCAGCTACATCTGGATGGGTGGTTTCAAAGCTGTTGTTCGCACTGATGCTTTTCAATTTGGGTTCATGTTCATGGGATTTGTGCTGCTGCTCGTTTTTTCAATTAAATCCGGTGGCCGTTTCTCAGAGATGACACAGTCCCTGCCTGAGTCCCATCTTAATATGACCGGCGGTGCTTCCATTCAATACATATTAGTCTGGTTCTTTATCGCCTTGTGGACCTTCGTAGATCCTGGATTTTACCAGCGTTGCGCCGCGGCTAAATCGCCAAAAACAGCCCAAAAAGGGATTTTCATTTCCATCGGATTCTGGTTTATTTTTGATATGCTCACCTTATCCACCGGCCTTTATGCCAAAGCACTCTTAACCAGCGGTGATCCATTATTCGCCTATCCCCGGCTGGGCGCTATGGTCCTGCCTCCGTTGGCATATGGCATATTCATCACAGGACTATTATCGACAATTATGTCCACGATTGATTCCTTGGGTCTGATTAGCGCTATCACATTTGGCAGGGATATTTTATGGCGGATTCAATCACCGACAACAAAAGATCAAAAGTTATGGGAGAATGCCTCCACTGGATTCGTACGAAAAGGCCTCGGTGTAACGGCCTTTCTAGCCTTAGGACTGGCATTCAGCATACCATCAGTGGTGAAACTTTGGTATGTTTTAGGTTCGATCCTCGTCCCCGGATTGGTACTACCGTTCTTATTATCTTTCAGTGAAAAAAGAATAAAAGGAGTTTCCATCATTCCAATGATGGTTGCACCAGTATTTGTCAGTATTATGTGGACGGTGGTTGGAAAATTTTTAAATGGCTATCCCTTAGGTCTTGAACCATTCTATCCCGGTATCCTAACATCGGGGCTTATTTACGCAGCAAAAATGAAAAGGGAAAATTGAAAAACACCGATCAGTCCCCTATTAGAGAGGGGTGGCCGGCGGTGGCCGGACAGGGTGTGTTATGATAAGAGTTTTTCAAATCCCAAAAAAGGTAAACCATGGCAAAAGAAATTGAACGCAAATTTTTGATGGACCTGACCCATTGGCCCGGTGACGTTAAAGGTGTCCCCTACAGGCAAGGATATATCGCCGTCACTGAAAACGGGATTGTGCGCGTTCGGATTAAGGGCAACATTTCCACATTAGCGGTGAAATCCAGCGGTACCGGTTTATCCCGGGATGAATTTGAATATGAAATACCCATGGATGAAGCGCAAGCAATGCTCAAACTTTGTCAGAATGAAATCATAGAAAAGACCCGTTATAAGATCATGGCAGAAGGTAAACTGTGGGATGTGGATGAGTTCCACGGCAATAATAACGGACTGTGGCTGGCGGAAGTGGAACTTGAAGCGGAAGATGAACAGGTTACACTGCCCAAATGGGCCGCCCGGGAGGTGACCAGTGATGAACATTATTACAATGCCTATTTGTCCAGGCACCCATTCAATACATGGGAAAAATGAAAAAAGCCGCCACATTCCTCTTACCTCTTTTTCTCCTTGGTCAACCATCGGACGACTGGCGCCTCATTCACGGTGACCAACAGTATTCTGTTAGTGGTGTTGTTCAATTCAAGGATGGCTATCTGGTCGTCCACGATAATAAAAAGAAAAAACAGCCCCGCGTCAGTTTTATTGATGATGAATTTCGCATCACTCAATTGATTTGGCCCGAACCGGAATTGCCTTATGATTTGGAAGCGGCCATTCAGATACCGAAGATAGCGGACCGCTTCATTCTCATGGAAAGCAGCGGGAAATGTTATGAAGTGTTTGTTGATCCCATCGATCTTCGAATGGATTTGCTCCATTCATTCACCCTCCCGGGACTTTCTCCCAAAATGAATTTGGAAGGACTGACAATATTTCCATCGGGCCAAGGCCTTGTTTTTATATATGGAGACCGTGGTTCGGACAAACGAAAATCTACCCTTTTCACTGCATTTTTCAATCCAAAGAAAAAGTCGTTTTTTGATATTCAACAATTCACTTTTGACCTCCCCAAGCCCAAAAAACATAAACGGAATATTGCAGATCTTGCCATAAAAGCGGACGGCAGTATTTGGACTTCCGCCACATCTGATCCGGGAAACGATGGTCCTTTCACAACAGCCATCTATGAATTGGGTGAGATGGATCATGCAGGCACATTCATCCCGGCGCATCCGGAACTCCTAAAACCGATCATGGTATTTGGCGGACAAAAAGTAGAAGCCATGATATTCCACAATGGTCATTTGGTTTTCATGACCGATAATGAGAATTTCGGCGCAACATTTAAGCAATTGGATTAATGATTCGAAACCTCATTTCAATTTTTTGTATTGCATCATCCCTGTGCGGCCAATTCAATCATCAGGATAAAGTGGTAATGAAACGGCCATTGGGACAATCCACCTATACCATTGAATTGGATGGCCGCGTTAATGAAACGGGATTCTTTCATAAGCATCTGGACTTGGCTTTCCACTATCCCTTCAAAAATGATTGGAAGGTTGGAATCAAATATCGACAAATGTACCGCACCAAGGATGATGAATGGCAATTGGAACAAAGGCCTCAGGCGGAAGTGATAAAGACCATCAAGGGTAGTAAAGTAAAATGGCAAATTCGATCACGTATGGATTACCGCATCCGTGAAGGGAAAGATGATGCCATGCGAAACCGAACGCGGATCCAACTCAAGTCTGGGAATCCATTTACAAAATTCAAATTCACGCCATTTATTAGTAATGAATTCTTTTTCACCACCGACCCTTGGAAATATTATGTGAACCGCATCGAGGCCGGCTTTGACCTGCCCAAAAGCAAATGGGGGAAATGTTCAATCTATTATAAATATAATCAAACTTTAACTGATGGATCATGGAAACCTGCATACACATTTGTTTTTAAATTGGCAATCTAGATCATGAAAATATTGATATCAAAACTACCGAAACATCATTGGTGGGGACATGGTACACCCATCTACGAGAATAACCCTGCTATGAAAGAGGGTGTGGTCCCCAATCAGGAATTGGTGGAAATTGAAATGTTCATGATGTCTAAACTATTCAACAGACTGCCCATCGAAGTGGTAGAGATTGACTTCCCCTATTTTTTGGATCAGCAGAATTTAGATCAACGGCAGCACGATTTTGTTTTTGTCCGGGATCTGTTCGTCAGTGATCAAAATGGCAGGATGATTATTTCCAAATTCAGCGAAAAGGCCCGCCAGGTTGAGGCGGACATTATGCAGGTGATGCTGGATTCCATGGGTTATAAAACGATTCGCATCCCGGATGATTCCACCGCTACGGCTGAGGGGGGAGAATTTTACTATTGCCCCGGGGATGACGTTTTATTTTCAGGCGCCTGTCGAAACAATATTGAAGGCGCCGAATGGGTCGCTCAGGAATTTAATGTGGATGAATTGGTTATCATGAAATCCAATGCCTTTCATTTGGACACCTTATTCACCCCTGTCATCAATAAAGACAATAAACTGGTAGCCGTGATTGGATGTACATCCCTTATGGAAAAGGAGTCTGTAGAAAACCTCCGGCAATTTGCCAAACGAAAGAATATTGAGTTGGTTGAAGTTCCCACTGAAGATGCCATCGGCACTGAAGATGAGTTGGGTGAATTTGCGGTGAACTGCGAACCGCTTCCTGGTTATTTGGTAGGTCCCACCCGATTCCGATCCAATAAAGTGGCGCCACTCCTTAAAGAATTAGGGGTCATGCATATCACTGTACCCACCACCCAGTTCCGCCTCAGTGGTGGTGCCATCCACTGTCTCACAAACGAATTATAATTATATTGATGTAGAGACGCATTGCAATGCGTCTCTACATTATTCCATATCTTCTGAATATTCCCCCTTTGTCGCCAAACTATTCAATTTTGCCCTTTTCATAAACGCTTCCTGGGCTGGGGCCACATTCTCATCCTTCCCGCCCCATGCTTTCAGGGCCGGTTGTTGTAAAGCGCGGCCATAGGAAAAAGATAAATTCCATGGCTTGTTTTCACCCAATATTTGGTTCATGCGATTTAAATGGGCCGTAGCGTCTTCGTCACTTTGACCACCGGACAGAAAAGCAATCCCCGAAACAGCAGCGGGAACTGTTCTAAAAAAACATTGCAACGTAGCGTCAGCAACCTCGTCCACTCCAGCCCGATTATTCCCATCATAACCGGAGAGAACCATATTGGGTTTTAAAACCATTTGCTCATAATTCACGCCTTGTGAATACAATTCAAAGAAAACAGTATGGAGCACTTCTTCTGTTACCACAAAGCTATCATCAAGGTCATGGTCGCCATCCATCAGAATTTCAGGTTCAACAATCGGCACTATATCATTGGACTGACATAAAGCCGCATAGCGCGCTAGTGCATGGGCGTTGGTGCTGATGCAATATCCGCTGGGATTATCTTCAGTAATATTGATGACCGCTCGCCATTTAGCAAAACGCGCACCCATATGGCGGTATTCTTTTAACCGCTCATCGAGACCATCCAATCCGCTGGTTATTTTCTCACCTTCACTTCCAGAAAGATCCTGAGCGCCCGTATCAACCTTAATCCCGGGAATCACACCCTTCGCCGCTAGATATTCAGGGTAGAGTGTTCGCTCTGCCAGTGAAGATTGGCGCAGTGTTTCATCATACATAATGACACCGCTGATATAGTTTTCCATCCCTTCGGCACTGAACAATAAATCCCGGTATGCATTCCGGCTTTCATAAGTGCTCTCCGTATCAATTTGCGCCAATCGTTTGCCAATTGTTCCTGTACTTTCATCGGCTGCCAGGATGCCTTTCCCCGGAGCGGTCATGGCTTCAGCCACTGCTTCCAGACTATCTAGATTCAGGCTCATGAGATCAATTCCTCTTTAATTTCTCTGGTTGAAAAAATGGATTATTCCAATCCCAATTGGATCACAATCTAATGATAAATAGAAATAATTATCTTGAACCAAAAAGGGTTCTTCTTTTCGATCTCGCGGATTGAAATGATGAGCAGGGTGACTGTCTGCCGGAACGGTAGTATAGGCAGGAATCATTTCTTAATAATTGACGTGCAACGATTCGTTACCTCATCGTTGCAATCCAAAAAGAAAAAAAGATCAGATATAAAAAAACAGCCCCGCAGAACGCGGGGCTGTTTTTAATCAATTACGCTGGAAGGAGTTTTAGTTCGCCAATGACTTCCCAACCGACCCAAGGTCAGCAAATGCTTCGTCCAGTCGTTCAACCATGCTCATCTCCGCACCTCTTAATACCTTTCTCGGATCATATTGCTTTTTATAAGGGGTACCATCCTCAGGATCTACCTGATATAAAAATGCTTTCTCATTTTCATTCACATAGGATCCAATTGCTTTTGAAAATGCAAATTGCGTATCTGTATCAATATTCATTTTGAAAACGCCGTAAGAAATAGCATCGGCAATTTTATCTTTTTCCGAACCGGAACCACCATGAAAAACCAAATCCAGCGGATTCTCACCCGTATTGTGAGTTTCATTCACCAATGCCTGAGAGGATTTCAGAATTTCCGGACGGAGTTTCACATTCCCCGGTTTATATACACCATGGACATTTCCAAAGGAAGCGGCCAGAGAAAAATGACCGATGGGATCCAGCAATTCGTAGGCCTGCAAGCAATCCTCCGGTTGAGTGTAAAGCAAAGGATTGTCAGCTCCGATATCATCATCCGAGCCTACACCGTCTTCCTCACCGCCGGTGACACCCAGTTCAATTTCAAGGCTCATACCGATGGGCGCCATCCTTTTTAGCAGGCGTGCGCATTCGGACAAGTTGAAATCAATATCTTCAGCGGAGAGGTCCAACATATGGGAACTGAACAGGGGCTTCCCGGTTTGTTCATAATGTTTTTCACTGTAACCGACCAGCGCTTCTACCCAGGGGATCAGGGCTTTATTGGCGTGGTCCGTATGAAGGACGGCACAAATACCATAATGTTCAGCCAATAGATGTACATGATGCGCAGCAGATACAGCGCCCAAAACCTTGGCCTGAAAACCATCATCGCAGCCCTGTCCTGCATAAAATTGGGCGCCGCCGTTTGAAAATTGAATAATTACATCCGATTTATTTTTTGCAGCTGCTTCCATCACCGCATTGACGGAGCTGGTGCTTACTGCATTGACGGCCGGCAGTGCATATCCACCTTCTTTTGCTGCCTTTAATAGTGTTTTATAATCATCCCCGGTCACAACACCAGGTTTGAGTGAATAACTCATATATCTTTCCTTATTTTTTACTTTTGGCCAATTTCAGCCAATAATTCCCTAAACCAATTCACTTGACAATCAAAAGGCTTACCGCCTTTAATTCTTTCAAAATCTATTAATCCTAATTCACCGTTCTTATCATCATCCAAACCGATGACGCCGCTTTGGCCATCCAACGCGAGTTTCGCACCCAGTTTTCCGGAGGCTTTAATCAATTCCAAATCTTGTTTGTTCGGTGCAGCGCTGCGCCCGAAATATCCGCTTTTTTGAACCAGTGTTTTTTCAGCCTCCAGTCGGTCGGTAAACCGTTTTGCAAACCATTGCCCCGGGTTCAAGGTATCCAGGGCTACATGACCAAATGCATCCCGTTCAACCATTTCGCCGGCCGCTTCCATTTCTTTAATGATCGTATCAGTTCCAGCCCCTTCACTGAGGAAAATATTAACCGAATCTTTTTCATCCATCAACGCTTTCAGGCGTTGGCATTCGCCATCAAAATCAATTTCCATTTCAGGAATGTACACCGCATCTACGTCCCAACGATCTTGATCAATCAAAATTTCCGGTAAAAATCTTCGAAGTTTTAATCGATCATGATATACTTTAGCTGTATAAGCCGTAAGCCAACCGCAGTTCCGACCCATCACTTCATGGATGATCAATTGGCGATGGCTGGTTGTATTTTCATTGGCAATATTTTCAAAGAAAATGGCCCCTTGCTCAGCAGCCGTCCATGCGCCCAAAGTTTGAGTAATGGGGAACACATCATTATCCACCGTTTTGGGTAGTCCCACAACAGTGAGGTCGTAATCATTTTCTTTCAGATAAAAAGAAAGCTGGGCGGCCATGGTATTGGTATCATCCCCACCAATGGTATGGAGAATATTGACACCATCCTTCACCAGTTGATCCGCCGCAATCTTTAAGGGGTCCTCGCCTTCTTTCACATATCTGCGCTTCACACAATCTTCAACATTGGTGAGTTTCACCCGGCTGTTTCCAATTGGACTCCCGCCAAATTCATAGAGAATATCGGTCTTTTCCCGAACAGTGGATGGAATGGGAATAGATTTCCCCAAAAGCAGTCCGCGGTAACCGTTGAGATAACCGATGAGTTCAGCATCTGGCGCTGATTCATTATAAGCTTCAATCAAGGCACCGATTGAAGCTGAAAGGCAGGGTGCAATTCCCCCTGCAGTTAAAAATGCAATTTTCATAAATATCTCGAAGTTTTAAGCATTAAAATTAAGAACATAATTACTTAATTAGTAACTGATTTTCAGGAGTATATATTTATTATTTTAGAATTTTTTGAATTAATCCTTAATTATTTAGGATATTTAATTAAGCATCCCTATTTATTTGTTTACTTGCGAAAAGATCAGAGAAAGGGTTATTATTCTCGCCTATAATTTTCCAAAAGTGTCATAAGAAGGAGGTTTTTATGCACAAAAGAATGCGTATTGTCCAATTCGCAATTTTTCTATTGGCTGCGGTTACGTTGATCAGCGCCAAAGAACGATTCAGCGAGGATTTGTTCAAGGCAATGAAATACCGGAATATCGGTCCATTTCGCGGTGGAAGATCTGCTGCGTCGACCGGTGTACCCGGAAATAAATTACTGGCCTATTTTGGCGCCACCGGCGGCGGTGTCTGGAAAACCAAAAATGGGGGCCAGACCTGGGAAAATATTTCTGACGGATATTTTGGCGGATCCATTGGCGCCGTCACGGTCAGTGAATGGGATCCCAATGTGATTTATGTCGGTGGCGGTGAAGTAACGGTTCGAGGCAACGTTTCCCACGGGAATGGTGTTTGGAAATCCACTGATGCAGGCAAAACATGGAAGCACATGGGACTCAAAGATTCCCGACGGATTCCCCGCATTCGCGTCCATCCTAGAAATTCTGATCTTGTTTATGTTGCTGCTTTGGGACACTTATTCGGCCCCAACGAAGAACGGGGTGTTTTCCGAAGTAAAGACGGTGGAGAATCCTGGGAAAAAGTTTTATATATCAATGATGAAGTAGGTGCCTGCGATCTCATCCTCGACCCAAATAATCCGCGCATAGTTTTTGCATCCACGTGGCGCGTTAAGCGGACACCTTACAGTCTCGAAAGCGGCGGTGAAGGGTCCGGATTGTGGAAATCCACTGATGGTGGCGATACCTGGACTGAGATTACGCGCAATAAAGGCCTTCCTGAAGGCTTGGTGGGGATCATCGGCATAACCATTTCACCCTTGAATTCGGACCGGATGTGGGCTTTGATCGAAAACAGAAAAGGCGGTTTGTTCCGATCAGATGATGGTGGCGAAACTTGGATCAAAACCAGTTCCGATAATAATCTTCGTCAACGGGCATGGTATTATACGCGGGTATATGCGGACACAGAAAATGAAGATTTGGTCTACGTATTAAATGTTTCTTTCTGGCGTTCCAAAGACGGCGGCAAGACCTTTAGCAGAATCCGCACGCCTCATGGTGACCATCACGATCTATGGATCGATCCCATGGATGCAAAACATCTCGTCATAGCAGATGACGGCGGCGGACAAGTATCCTTCGATGGTGGTTCTACATGGAGTACCTACCATAATCAACCAACGGCCCAGTTTTATCGGGTGGATGTGGACAATCAATTTCCCTACCGCGTATATGCAGGACAACAGGATAACAGCACTGTTTCCATTGCATCACGCGCCAGAGGCGGCGGTATAACAGAACGTGATTTCTATGCCGTCGGCGGCGGTGAAAGCGCCCACGTGGCACCCCATCCCGATTACCCCAATGTCGTCTATGCAGGATCCTACAGTGGATTTTTAACCCGGTATGACCATGCCACTGGCGAAAGACGGAACATTACCGTATATCCGGAGAATCCAATGGGACATGGGGTAAAGGATATGAAATACCGTTTTCAGTGGAATTTTCCCATCGAGTTTGACCCCTTTGATTCAGATGTGCTTTACGTCGGATCTCAACACCTCCACAAGACCACGGACGAAGGAGAAAGTTGGGAGGTTATCAGTGAAGATTTGTCCACCAATACCCTTTCCATGCAGGATGAATCCGGCGGTCCGATTACCAAGGATGATACTGGTGTTGAATATTATTGCACCATTTTTGTGATTACTCCCTCCAACCACGAAAGGGGTGTAATTTGGATCGGGACCGATGACGGTCGTGTTCATATTACCAAAAATGGGGGGAAATCCTGGAAAGAAATCACGCCCAAGAATATGCCAGAATGGGGGATGGTGAATTCCATCGATCAATCTCCTCATGATCCCGCTACAGCTTATATGGCAGTCACACGGTATAAACTGGATGATTTTAAACCCTATCTTTACAAAACCAGCAATTATGGAAAATCTTGGAAAATGATTTCTAAAGGTATCCCTAAAGATGCTTTTACTCGAGTGGTTCGTGAAGATCCGGGCAGAAAGGGATTGCTCTATGCCGGTACGGAAACAGGTATGTATATATCATTTGATGATGGGAAAAATTGGGAATCATTCCAGTTAAATCTGCCCATCGTTCCGATTACAGATTTGGTCGTTAAAGAAAATGATCTGGTTGTTGCCACCCAAGGGCGTTCATTCTGGATCATGGATGACTTAACACCCCTCCACCAATTATCCGATAAAATTGCCAAATCAAAATCCCACCTGTATAAACCACGGGATACTTATCGACTCCCCGGTGGTGGCGGCTGGGGCGGCCCAAGTCCCACATGGGGCGCCAATCCACCCAATGGTGTAATGACCTTTTACTATCTTGAAGAAAAAGTGGGTGAAGATGATGAATTCAAACTAGAATTCATGGAAGCGAATGGTGATGTCATCAAGACCTTTACCCATAAAAAGGATAAGAAAAAACCGGGACCGGTGGCTGAAGTGAAAAAAGGCATGAATCGGTTTGTCTGGAACATGCGATATCCCGATGCAAAGAAAGTGCCTAAGGCAGTCATGTGGGGTGGGTCTCACATTGGCCCTAAGGCTGTTCCCGGTGATTATAAAGTGCGAATGACGGTGAACGGCAAAAGCCAAACCCGGTCTTTTAAAATCCTTAAGGACCCCCGAATCAATACAACACAATCCGATTTTCAGGACCAGTTTGACCTCCTCATGGATATTCGGAATCGGACCACGGAGATCAATGAAAAAATTCTCACCATCCGCAGTATTAAAAAGCAGGTGAATGCCCTTACCGGACTGATGAAAGAATCCGGATTTAAAAATGAAGAAGTGGCTGAAGCGGGCAAAGCATTGGTCAAGACACTCTCCGAAATCGAAGAAGAATTGATTCAGGTCAAATCCAAGTCGGGACAGGACCCATTAAACTATCCAATCAAATTAGATAATAAAATTGCTGCACTGGTATGGGTAGTGTCCAGTGTAGACGCACGGCCAACAGCCCAATCATACGATGTATTGAATGACCTAGTTGACCAGGCAGAAGTCCACTACATAAAACTAGACACAGTGCTTACTGATGACTTGTTTAAATTCAATAATATGGTGAGTGATGCAGGGGTGCCGGCAGTGATGGTCATTCCGTCTGAAATGAATGTGGAAAAATAAATTCGTTAGTTGAGTAAGATTTTGGGAATTCGATTTCTTAATATACCCTGCCCCGCATTATGCGGGGCACCCCTCTTGATAGAGGGCCCGCCTGCCGGACGGGCAGGGATTATTAAGGGATTCCCAAAATTCTTATTTCTTCATTCTTAAATATTTCCTCGGTAGTGGATGGTCTTCCGATTCCCCATTCCAATATACACTGATAATCCACCAACGATTATTATCATAAAATAGTTGAATACTGTTGATTCCACGGGCAAAAGGATCTTTATCCTTTTTTGATCGCCGACTATCATAGGTGGAAAAAACATGGGTGATAAATCGAAACTGCTCCGTCCGTCGACCGATCTCCCTTTCAAAAAATCCATTCCCAACCAGAAAGGGTTCAGCTCGTTTAATATAATCCTCCGGCGACATTAGTTGGGTATCTACAATTCCTTCTTTATTCTGGCCGACAGACATGAGCCGCCCTGTTTCATGAAATAAATTCTTAAATCGATCCCAATCCCGGGGTACACCTTTTTCACCAGAGATCACAGCATAAAGCGCTTCAATGATGGAATCGATTGATTCCACATCTTTTTCATAATCGCTGGGGTTGGCCATCAGGGCTGCACCTGTGATGAGTGATAATAGAATGGATTTCATATTTTGCCTCCTAAGTCTTTAGTGGAAGTTAGTCTCAATTCAGGGTAAAATCCCCCCCCTCACTAATTAATGCATAAATTATGAATCCTATCCTCTGGACGCCCTCACAAGAACAAATCAACGCTTCCCAAATGGATGCATTTCGTCGCAAAGTGAACATCCGTTTTGAGCTTGATTTAAAAGATTACCCTGACCTTCACCAATGGTCCGTGACCAATATTTCTGACTTTTGGAAATCCATCTGGGATTTCATGGCCATTGAACATTCAGCGCCCTTTTCGGCTGTGGTGGATGATGAAACCAAAATGCCTGGCGCCAAATGGTTTGAAGGTACCCGACTCAATTTTGCTGAAAATTTATTGAGAGTTCGGTCGGACAAACCGGCCATCCATTTCAAAGGCGAAGATCAACCCACACGCACACTCACCTATAATGAACTATTTGATGAAGTAGAAAAACTGGCATCTGCTTTGAGAAAAATGGGTATTCAAAAGGGAGATCGTGTGGCGGGATTCATGCCTAATATGCCGGAAACAATTATTGCCATGCTGGCCACTGCATCCATCGGCGCCATCTGGTCTTCCTCTTCTCCTGATTTTGGCATCAAAGGAGTTTTAGATCGTTTTACCCAGATTGAACCAAAAGTCCTTTTTGCTGCCAATGGTTATTTCTACAATGGTAAGAAATTTGATTCGCTGGAAAAACTGAACAGTATTCTGGATGAATTACCCTCCGTAGAAAAAGTCGTCATTACGCCTTACACCGAATCTGCTCCCGACATTTTATCGGTCCGAAACGGTGTATTATATGATGACTTTACTTCTGGAAACCCTGATAAACTGGTATTTGAACAACTGCCTTTTGATCACCCCCTCTATATCATGTATTCCAGCGGGACCACAGGATTGCCGAAATCCATCGTTCATGGCGCCGGCGGAACCCTTCTCCAGCATCTGAAAGAATTACGTCTCCATTGTGATATATCCCGGGACGATACTGTTTTTTATTTCACCACCTGTGGATGGATGATGTGGAATTGGCTCGTAAGTAACCTGGCGATTGGAGCAAGTGTCATGCTGTTTGACGGGTCACCTTTTCATCCCAGCCCCAATGCCATGTGGGATATGGTGGATGATTTGGGCATTACCGCTTTTGGCACCAGCGCTAAGTTTATTGATGCCTGCAGACAGCAAGGTCTTTCTCCCAAAGACACCCATTCATTGGATTCTATCCGGGTTATTTTTTCCACCGGTTCACCATTGGTTGAGGAAAGTTTTGACTATGTCTTTGACCATATCAAGACCGATGTGCAGTTGGCATCCATTTCGGGTGGAACGGACATTATTTCCTGTTTCGCCGGCGGGAATCCTACCCTGCCCGTTTACCGCGGCGAACTCCAATGTGTGGGGCTCGGTATGGACGTGGCCGCCTATGATTTTAAGGGGAATGCCCTGGAGAATGAAAAAGGTGAACTGGTTTGCAGAAAGGCCTTCCCGTCCATGCCAATCTATTTTTGGAATGATGAAGATGGACAAAAATATCACAGCGCCTATTTTGATGAATTCCCGAGCATTTGGTATCACGGCGATTTTATTGAAGTGAATGAACATGGGGGTGTAACAATCTTTGGCCGCAGCGATGCCACCCTAAATCCCGGAGGTGTGCGAATTGGCACAGCAGAAATCTACCGCGTGGTCGATGCATTTGATGAAGTGGCCGATAGTTTGGTCGTGGGCCAACCCATCAATGGTGATGAACGGGTCATTCTGTTTTTGATATTGAACGAAGGACATTTTCTTGATGAAACTTTGATCACTAAAATTAAAAAGTCAATACGGTCCAATTGTTCTCCCCGCCACGTGCCATCAATCGTTTTGGAGACAAAAGACATTCCTTATACGATAAATGGGAAAAAGGTGGAAATTGCTGTGAAAAAAATCATCCAGGGCGAGGAGGTGGCCAATAAGGATGCGTTGGCAAACCCGGAGTCGTTGGAATTATTTAAGAATATATATGAGCTATTGTAGAGACACGGCATGCCGTGTCTCTACAAAATTTAATTAATGGATACCCTTAGCCACGCCCTCTGGGGTAGAGGATTATTCGGCTACCGGGGAATGCCTTGGTTGGCCCTCTTTTTTGGCGCCATGCCGGATTTGTTTTCATTTGGTATTTTATTCATCATGAGAATTGTATCCGGTGACCTGCAGTTCGGCGGACCGCCACCGATCGAGACTATCCCCTGGTGGGTATTCATCAATTATGATATTTCTCACAGTTTTGTCAGCGCCTTTATTTGTATTGGAATTGTATATCGGTACCGGAAAGATATAGCCTTTGTCATGCTGGGCTGGCCATTTCATGTTCTGCTGGATTTCCCATTTCACACCAAGGAGTTCTTCCCCACCAAACTCCTGTGGCCCCTCATAGATTTTTCATTCGATGGCATCCCTTGGTCCAGGCCGGAAATCTGGTTCCCCAATCTGGCAGGAATTTTGATTTTATTTATTTACAGAAAATTTAAATCGTAAATGTAAAGACGTAGCATGCTACGTCTTTACATTAGGTGATACAAAAAAATATTGTAGAGACGTCCGCCGGCTGGTGGACAATGCATCTCTACGGTGGGAAACTATTCAGGCGTAGAGACGCGATTAATCGCGTCTCTACAAACCGATAAAATATATTCTGTAGTAGCGCAGCCCCGAAATAATCGGGATCAATGACATGCCGCGCAGCTACAGGTTAATTAAACTGGCTAAGGATATCCACCAAATCCGCTACGCGGTTTGAATAACCCCATTCATTGTCATACCAATTCAGTGTTTTGACCAAACTGCCTTCAATCACCTTGGTAAACGGTGCATCAAAAATGGATGAATGAGGATTTCCAATAATATCGGTTGATACTACCGGCAATGTGGAATATTCCACCACCTTGCTCATGCCATTACTTTGTGAAGCAGCCAGGACAGATTCATTGATATCATCCACCGTCACATCTTTGCCCAGACGAAATACGCTGTCCACCACAGAACCATCCGGAACAGGAACGCGCATGGCAATCCCATCCAGTTTACCGTTCAATTCGGGTAAAACTTTACCGACTGCACGGGCAGCACCGGTTGTGGTTGGAATAATATTTTCGGCTGCCGCACGGCTGCGGCGCCAATCTGAGTGGGGCACATCCGCCAAACGTTGATCATTGGTATAGGCGTGAATTGTATTGATCACCCCATACTCAATTCCAAAATTATCATTCAGAATTTTAGCCATGGGCGCTAAACAATTGGTGGTACAACTGGCGTTAGAAATGATTTTATGATCCGCGGTTAATCCACCATCATTCACCCCGATTACCAGGGTGTAATCAATTTCATCCTTGGAAGGGACAGTGAGAATGACCCGCTTTGCCCCTGCATCAATATGCTGTTGAATTTGAGAACGTTCACGGAAAATTCCTGTAGCCTCAATAACAACATCCACTCCCAAAGCATTCCATGGCAATTGAGATGGATCTCTCTCTGCGATCATTCTTATTTCGTTATGAGATGTTTTCATTACATCGCCATCCAGCGTTACTGTATCCTCAAAACGACCCATCACTGTATCATATTTCAGCAAATAAGCTAGGGCGTCATTTTGGGCAATATCATTAATCGCCACTACAGAAACATTCTCTCTGTCATTCAAGATTCTGAATACCGAACGGCCAATCCGGCCAAATCCATTAATTGCGACTCTCATGTTAGGCCTCCCCCAGGGATGCGTAGGCATCGGCTAATTCTAAAATACGTTTGGCAAATCCCCATCCGTTATCAAACCAGGAAATTGTTTTTAATAGTTTGTCGGATGCGATCATAGTGGCGCGGCTATCAAAAACCATTGTATCCCCACTGCCGATGGCATCACTGGAAACAATTGGATCATCGGTATAACCAATAATATCATGTAAACCATTTTCACTGGCTGCTCTAAAAGCGGCATTAACAGCTTCAATATCGGGCATGGTATCCATTTCTGTTGTAAGGTCAATACAAGAACCATTGGCAACAGGCACATTGATTGCCATCCCGGTGAGCTTATTTTTGAATTGCGGCATCAGCTGAGAAACATAATCCGGAGCCCATGTTTCATTGGGTATGATATTTTCAACAGCGGAACGGCTACGGCGCAAGTCCGAACGTACCGCGTCAGCCAAGGGTTGATCAGAAGTATAAGCGTGTACGGTGGTCATCATGGCCTGTTTCACACCGAAAGCATCATCCAACACTTTGAGCATGAGGGCCAACACTTGGGTCGTGGCTGAGGTCGTGGATATGATGCGGTCATCTGCATGAATATCGCCATCATTCAAGCCTTTGATGATGATGCGGTCAATTTCATCAATCGGCGGTTTAGAAACCAAAACGCGATTCCCACCCGCATCCAGATGGGGTTGGAGTTCTTCGCGATGGCGGTAGGCACCGGTGGAGTCGATTACCACATCGACACCGTAGGCATCCCATGGAATGGACCCTGGGGTTCCTCCAGCCATCAGGCGAACAGATTTATCATCAAATTTCAGGTAGTTCCCTTCTAAGGAAATATGGTTATTCATGGCGCCATGTATTGAGTCTCGAACCAGGAGATAATGCATGGCTTCTACATTACCTAAATCGCTGATGGCGACAAAGTCAAAACGCGGATCTTTGTGGCCTAACCGGAAAATATTCCGGCCAATTCGGCCAAAGCCAAAAAGTCCTATTCGTAAAGGTTTATTCATATTAATCCTAATATTTTTAAGTGGTTTTAAGATTTTTATTAAAATGATACACCAGAGAGCACATAAATTACTGAATTTTTATTTATTTGTAAAAGCAATTATATTGAATACGCAACAAAATACAACGCTGCAAGCACGCCTCCCTCACCTCAGCGGCATATTTTATAAAGGTTTTGAAAAACCATCAGAAACGACCTTTAATTGAACCCTGAACTCCATCAAATGGTTCATTATTACTCCGGCACCAGTTAAACTTATGGTAGTCAATGGCATTGTTTCCTAGTAAATATGTAATTATGCCGGCCTGCGGCCGGCAGGTAAAACGTAATCGTTCGCTAACTCACATTATATTAAATAATTACGTTTTAAATAAGGGTCATGACTAGTTGAGCGGGTTATTTTGAAAGATTTTCAGCATAATTTG
>CAYFJU010000064.1:0-19069 GCA_964343505.1 uncultured bacterium | reverse complement strand
TACGAATACCTCTGCAAGCGGGCCGGCATCCGGGTCGAGTACTGCGCCGAGCAGTTCGAGAACGACGGCAGCATCAGCTCCACCATCGTCAAGACGGTCAAGCGGGCCATGGCCGGGGAATACAGCCGGGAACTCTCGGTCAAGGTCTTCGCCGGGCAATGCCGCCTGATTGAGTTGGGCTACCGCCAGGGCGGACCGGCCGGTTTCGGCTTGCGGCGCATGATGGTCGACGAGACCGGGGCGCCCAAGGGGCAGTTGGACCGGGGCGACCGCAAAAGCCTGCAAACCGACCGGGTGATCCTGGTGCCCGGCCCTGATGAGGAGGTCGAGACCGTCAATTGGGTCTACCGAGCCTTCGTCGAGGACAAGAAGACGGAAGCCCAGATCGCCACAATGTTGAACGAACGCGATATCCTCAGCGACCTCGACCGCCCCTGGACTCGCGCCGCCGTGCATCAGCTTCTCACCAATGAGAAGTACATCGGCAACAACGTCTACAATCGCTCCTCCTGCAAGCTGAAGAAGAAGAGGGTGGTCAATCCGCCGGACATGTGGGTCCGCTCAGAAGGCGTTTTTGAAGGAATCGTTGAGCCGGATCTGTTTCAGGCCGCCCAGGCCATCATCGAGGAAAGGAACCGCCGGTTCACCGATCAGGAAATGCTCGAACACCTCGAGGCCTTGTGGAAGAAGCACGGGCGCCTGTCGGGCATCATCATCGACGAATGCGAGGGCCTGCCCTCATCCGGCGCCTACCGCAGCCGCTTCGGCAGCCTTGTCCGGGCGTATCGGATGGTCGGTTTCGACCCGGGCCGGGACTATCGCTATGTCGAGATCAACCGGCGCCTGCGGGACATGCATCCCGACATCCTCGCCGAGACCGAAGCGCGCATTGCCGAGATCGGCGGTCGGGTCACACGCGATCCCAAAACCGGCCTCCTGACCGTCAATGACGAGTTCACCGTCTCGATCGTGTTGAGCCGGTGCCAGGAAACGGCAGCCGGCAGTCTGCGGTGGGTCATCCGCCTGGACGCCGGGCTTGCCCCGGACATCACTGTTGCGGTGCGGCTGGGCCCGAACAACCGGGATGTCCTCGACTACTACTTGCTTCCAGCCATTGACGTCACGGTCTCGCGCCTTCGCCTGGCTGAGGAGAACGGCGTCGGCCTCGACGTCTACCGGTTCGAGACCCTCGACTACCTCTACAGCCTCGCCAAGCGCGTCAACCTCAAGGAAATCGCCTGATGAGCCCTTCCGACAACATTGACCTTCCCGACGAGGATGACGAAACCGACGACATCGATCTCTCCGCCGTCCAGATGATTCCCGTCGAACGGATCCGTATCTTGAATCCGCGCAGCCGAAACCCGAAAGGGTTCTCGGATCTCGTGGACAACATCGCGGCGGTCGGGCTCAAGCGGCCGATCACCGTGGCCGAGAAGAATGCCGGCGAGGAAGGCCCCCGCTACGATCTCGTCTGCGGGCAGGGGCGGCTGGAAGCCTTTCAGTCCCTGGGCGAAAGTCATATCCCGGCCATCGTCAGGAAGGCATCACGCAAGCAGTGCTTCATCATGAGCCTGGTCGAGAACGTGGCGCGGCGGAAGCACTCCAACCTCTACCTCCTGGAAGCCATTCGGGAATTGGAAGGGCGCGGGTACACCGTCGCGCAGATCGCCGAGAAGACCAATCTCGATCGGACCTACATTCGCGGCATCCTGCATCTTCTCAAAGCCGGGGAGGAGCGCCTGATCGCCGCCGTCGAAAAAGGGCTGCTGCCCATCACGTTGGCCATGGACATTTCAAAGAGCGACGACGGGGAACTCCAGAACGCCCTGACCGAGGCCTACGAGTCCGGCACCCTCAAGGGCGATGAACTGTTGAAGGTCCGCCGCTTGGTCGAGCGTCGCCGGTTCCTGGGCAAGCGCTACGGACCCTGGTCCACAAGAGGGAGGGAGCGCTACTCCCCGAAGATGCTGGACAAGACCTATCAGGAAGAAGTTCGCCGTCAGAAGGTGCTGATCAGGAAGGCAGAGATCAACGAACAGCGACTGCTGTTCGTGACCACGGCGATGAAGAAGCTGTTCGGCGACGAGCATTTCCGGACGTTGCTGAGGGCCGAGGGCATGGACGACCTTCCGGAAGCGCTCGCAACCCAGCTGACGGACGGGGCGCCGTCATGACCGGCATCCGGAAGGGCTTTCTCGAAAAAACCGTGACGGTCCCGCTCGATCGTATTCTGCCCACGCGGGCGGTGCGCAAGGATGTGATCAAGTCCCGAAAATACGGCAGCATCCTGGCGTCCATACGGAAGGTCGGGGTGATCGAGCCGCTCATCGTCTATCCGGAGAAGTCACGCGGCAATCCGATCCACTACATCCTGCTCGACGGGCACGTCCGTCTCGAGGCGTTGAAACAACTGGGGGTGACGGAAACCCTGTGCCTGGTCTCCACCGATGACGAGGGCTTCACCTACAACCGCCAGATCAGCCGCCTGACCGCCGTCCACGAGCACCGGATGATCCTGGAGGCGGTCGAGCGCGGCGTACCGCCCGAGGAACTTGCCGAAGCCCTGAACATGGATGTCGAGAGGATCCGGGAACGCAAGAACATGCTGAAAGGGATTGCGCCGGAAGCCGCCGAACTGCTCAAGGACCGTCATGTCGGCCGGGCGGTGTTCCCCATCCTGCGCAAGATGAAGCCCATGCGCCAGATCGAGGCGGCCGAGATGATGGTTGCCGCCAACCGCCATACCATCGCCTACGCCCGGATGCTGCTCGCCGCGACGCCGAATGACCAGTTGGTCAAGCCCGAGAAAGGGAAGGCATTGGGCGGCGTCGCGCCGGAAGACATCGCGCGCATGGAGCGGCAGATGGAAAAGCTCCAGCAGGACTTCAAGGCGATCGAGGACAAGCGGGGCGAGACCCTGTTCACCCTGGTGGTCGCCAAGGGCTATCTGACGCGGCTGCTCGGCAACGAAACGGTGGCGACCTATCTGGAGCGTCACCACGGGGGAACGATCGGCGAGATCAAGACGGTGCTGGAGGCTATCGCCGCCGACGCGCGGGGGCTGGAGCCGCAATAGCGGCCCCGCCCACCCGACCAGGGGACCCGGACCCGAAAAGCGCGGGGACCGTCGGAGACGCCGTCGTGAGGGACGGATCAAGGGCGGTGGTGGGGATGGCGGCGATCCCGCTCGGAGCCCACCAAGGCCGACGGTCATATTGTCGGCCGCTTGACCGGATGACATGCGCCCGGTCGAGATCGGAACCGGGGGCGTGCCGGGGGAAAGAACATCCGGCACGCCCCACGCAAATCAGCCATTCGGCCGTGCGACGGACCTTGTTGTTTTGGCCACTTTGGCCAATAATACGGTCGTGTCCCCTGGAGTGGTGTAAGAGCGACGGCGTAGCGTCGTTCGTCGCCGGTTGAGTTTGTCCGGCTCACTCTGCGGCGATTGGCCTTGGAGTGTCCTCATGATGGCCCAGACGGGCCAGGGTTTCCAGGGTCATGTATCTCCTTGCGACGGCCCACTCGTCGTTCTGCTCGGCGAGGATGGCGCCGAGGAGGCGTGTTATGGCGTCCTCGTTGGGGAAGATGCCGACGACATGGGTGCGGCGTTTGATTTCCTTGTTGAGGCGCTCGAGGGGGTTCGTGGAGTGGATTTTGCTCCAATGCTCGGGCGGGAAAGTCATGAAGGCGAGCACGTCCTGCTCGGCTTCGTCCATGCATTCGGCCAGCTTTGGGAAGCGCTTGCGCAGGGACTCCGCGATCTGGCGCCATTGGGCGACGGCGCTGTCATGATCCTCCTGGGTGAAGGCGGTGCGGATGGCGGCGGCGACCATCAGGCGCTGGGCCTTGGTGACATGGGCCAGCGCATTGCGCATGAAGTGGACCCGGCAGCGTTGCCAGGTTGCGCGGAGAACCTTGGCAGTGGCCGCCTTGAGGCCCTCGTGGGCGTCCGAGACCACCAGCTTCACCCCGCGCAGGCCGCGCCGGGTCAGCGAGCGCAGGAAACTGGTCCAGAAGGTCTCGGCTTCCGAGGGACCGATGGCCAGCCCCAGAACCTCGCGCTTTCCTTGGGTGTTGACGGCCACGGCGACTATCGCCGCCACCGAGACGATGCGCCCGGCCTCCCTCGTCTTGACATAGGTCGCGTCCAGCCAGAGATAGGGCCAATCCCCTTCCAGGGGGCGCCCGAGGAAGGCCTTCACCCGGTCGTCGATCTCCTCGCACAGCCGGGAAACCTGGCTCTTGGAAATGCCGGTCATCCCCATGGCCTTGACCAGATCGTCCACAGAACGGGTCGAGATGCCCTGGATGTAAGCCTCCTGGATCACGGCCACCAGGGCCTTCTCGGCGGTGCGGCGTGGTTCCAGGAAGAACGGCAGGTAGCTCCCTTTGCGCAGCTTCGGCACCGCCAGGTTGACCGTGCCGGCCCGGGTCTCCCAGGGCCGTTCACGGTAGCCGTTGCGATGATTGATCCGCTCGGCGCTACGCTCACCGTGCCCGGCACCACAGAGGGTATCCACTTCCAGCGCCATCAGCCGTTCGGCGGCAAAACCGATCATCTCGCGCAGAAAATCGGCATCGGGGGACTTCTCAATCAAGGCCTTCAGGGCCATGCTGTCGTCGGTCATCGTGTCGTCTCCTTCGTCAGGTGTTGGTTGAGCAACCTCAACCTAACGAAGACCGACCCGATGGCCACCCGCCTGATAACCGGGCTCCACTTAATGTGGAGCTCCGCCCGGTTCTCAGGCTACCGCTCTTACACCACTCGGCGGGACGTACCCAATAATACGGTGCCAGCATGGGGATTCGGATGAAGACGCTTTCGGCAAAAGACGCCAAATACGGATTTGGCAAACTCATCGATCTTGCGCGGGCCGAGCCGGTTGTAATCGCCAAACATGGCCGGCCTGTCGTCGTGGTCATGTCCGTGGAGGAGTATGAACGGCTGGCAGACACTGAGATCGTCTCTGTACAGGCGGTGCATGATGCGACTCCGGATCGTCCGGAAGCAGGAAACCCAAAGGAACAACGCGACGAATGAGCCTCACCGCCTATCACACCAAGTACTTCGCCCATGAATTGACTCGGCGTTGTCCATCGGACAGCGACGAGAAACTCGCGGGTGTGGTCGCTGGGGCTCAGGTGGACCTCAATCCCCATCAGGTGGATGCGGCCCTCTTTGCGTTTCGTTCGCCGTTCTCGAAAGGGGCGCTTCTCGCCGACGAGGTCGGCCTCGGCAAGACGATCGAAGCAGGCTTGGTCATCTCGCAGAAATGGGCGGAGCGGCAACGACGGATTCTGATCATCACGCCGTCGAATCTTCGAAAGCAGTGGCATCAGGAGTTGTCCGAGAAGTTCTTTCTTCCCTGCGCCATCCTCGAAGCCCGCTCCTACAACCGAGCGCAGAAGGACGGGAACATCCGCCCGTTCGATCTCGCCGACACCATCGTCATCTGTTCCTTCCATTTCGCCAGGAACAAGGCGATGGACGTCCAGACCCTCCCCTGGGACTTGGTGGTCATCGACGAGGCCCACCGGTTGCGCAACGTCTACAAGCCGTCCAATGTCATCGCCAACACCCTCAAGGGGGCCCTGGCTCAATCCCAGAAGCTGTTGCTGACGGCGACGCCGTTGCAGAATTCCCTGCTCGAACTCTACGGCCTCGTCAGTTTTATCGACGAGCACACCTTCGGGGACGTCAAGAGTTTCCGCGAGCAGTTCGTCAACCTGAGCCAGGAGCGCACGTTCGGCGCTTTGAAGGAACGGCTGAAGCCGATCTGCCACCGGACCCTGCGGCGTCAGGTTTCCGCCTACGTGCCCTATACCAACCGCCTGCCGCTGGTCGAGGAGTTCACCCCCAACGAAAGCGAGGACCACCTCTACAATCTGGTCACCGACTATTTGCGGCGGGACAATCTCCAGGCATTGCCGGCCAGCCAGCGCTCGCTGATGACACTGGTGCTGCGCAAGCTCCTTGCCTCTTCCACCTTCGCCATCGCCGGGGCGCTGGCGACCATGTCCCAGAGGCTCAAGGACAAACTGCAGCAGCATGAGTCCGATCGGCCCCTCGGGGAGGAACTCGACGAGGATTACGAGGCTCTGGATGAGACGTCCGACGAATGGGCGGATGACGAGACCGAACCCCTTACCGAGGCGGACCGCAAAGCCATCGAGCAGGAGATCGCCGACCTCGACCTGTTCGCCGAGTTGGCCACCTCGATCCAATACAATGCGAAGGGAGAGGCGCTTCTCAAGGCCCTGGGCGTCGCGTTCGGGATGGCCGACAAAATCGGGGCGGCGGAGAAGGCGATCATCTTCACTGAATCCCGAAAGACCCAGAACTACCTAGTCCGCCTGTTGGCAGACAGCCCGTTTTCGGAAGGCATCGTCCTGTTCAACGGCTCCAATACCGATGAACGGTCCAGGGAAATATATGCGGCATGGAAGGAGCGTCACGAAGGTTCGGATCGTGTGACCGGATCGCGCACCGCCGATATGCGTTCGGCGCTGGTGGACTACTTCCGCGAGGAAGGGCGGATCATGATCGCCACCGAGGCCGGCGCCGAAGGCATCAACCTTCAGTTCTGCTCTCTCGTGGTGAACTATGACCTGCCCTGGAACCCGCAGCGGATCGAACAGCGCATCGGCCGCTGTCATCGTTACGGCCAGAAGCACGATGTCGTCGTCGTGAATTTCCTCAACCGAAAGAACGAAGCCGACCAGCGGGTCTTCGAGTTACTGTCCGAGAAATTCCACCTGTTCGAGGGTGTCTTCGGCGCCAGCGACGAGGTGTTGGGCGCCATCGAATCCGGCGTGGATTTCGAGAAACGCATCGCATCGATCTATCAAGAATGTCGCCAGCATGAAGAGATCAAGGGCGCCTTCGATCAGCTGCAGCTTGAACTCAGCCTGGAGATCGACCAGGCCATGACTCGCACCCGCCAGCAACTGCTGGAAAACTTCGACGACGAGGTGCGGGAGAAGCTGAAGATTCGCGACGAGGCGTCCAAGGCCTACCTGAGCCGTTTCGAGCGACTGCTGATGCGCCTGACGCGCCAGGAACTGGATGGACACGCGGTGTTCCCGGACGACTCGTCGTTCCGCCTGGAAGCCTGTCCGTTTCCGGATCGTGCCAAGGACATCCCCCTTGGCCTCTACGAGCTTCCCCGGCGTTCGGGCGACGCTCACCTCTATCGCCTCAGCCATCCTTTGGCTGAGACGGTGGTGGAACGCGCCAAGGGCCGGGACCTTCCCGTCGCCGAGGTCCGTTTCGATTACGACAGCCACGAGGGCAAGGTCACCATCCTGGAGGACCTGCTGGGCCATTCCGGCTGGTTGAGCGTTTCCCTGTTCACCATCGAGGCCCTGGATCAGGTGGAGGACCACCTGCTATTCGGTGGCGTGACCGATTCCGGCACATCACTCAGCGAGGATGCCGCACGGCGCCTGTTGACCGTGCCCGGCACCATCGGTGTAGCCACTTCCGCGCCGCAAGAAATAACGGAATCCCTGGAGGCCGCGATCCAGCGCCGGCAGAACGAGATCCAGCGCGATGTCTCCGAACGCAACGCAAAGTTCTTCGCGGCGGAGGCGGAAAAACTGGACGGTTGGGCCGATGACCTCAAGGTCGGACTGGAACGCGAGATCAAGGAAATCGACCGCCAGATCAAGGAGGCGCGCCGTGCCGCCACCACGGCCTTGACCTTGGAGGAGAAACTTGCCGGTCAGAAGCAGATCAAGGCCCTGGAAACCACGCGAAACCAAAAGCGCCGCACCCTTTTCGATGCCCAGGACGAGGTGGATCGGCAGCGGGAACAACTCATCGCCCAGATCGAAGGGAAGCTCGCGCAGGACACGTCGACTGAATCATTGTTCTCGATTCGATGGAGTCTATTGTAGGTTTTTGTTACGCAGTGATTCGTTAGCGTGGGTTGCGAGGAGGAGCGAGTTGGATCAGCGCGATATGACGTTGCTTGAGAAGGCGCTTGAGGCGGATTTCGTTTCAAGTCTGCCGCAACTCGTGGACACGACAAAGCCCGAGGATGAGCAGAAACGCAAAAACCGTTCACGAGCCTTCAGCGCTTTCGCTCTCTGCCATCTTTGTGAAATCTCGGCGAAGGAAGCGGCCGAAGCCGTCGTGGATGACTTCGACGATTTCGGCCTCGACGCGATCTATTACCACGGCCCCTCGGAAACGCTCTACCTCATCCAAGGCAAGCTGAAGGCTTCGGAAAAGTTCAGCCAAGACGAGGCCAACGCGTTCTGCCAGGGAGTTCGCAAACTCATCAAACTGGACTTCTCGGACTTCAACAGTCACATCACCGACCGCCAGACTGAAATCGAAGATGCGTTGGATTCCTGTTCACGCATCGAACTCGTGGTCGCGCACGTCGGGTCTGGAATCAGCGATCACGCAAAGAAGGCGGTCGAAGACCTTCTGGCCGATGACGACCATGGCGAAGAGCGCTTGGCCGAACAGGTGATCGACTACGATGCGGATCGCGTCGTCGCCGATCTACAGGCCGCCAAGGCCTATCCCCGAATTGATGTGACGTTGACTTTGGAGCAATGGGCGTCGGTCACGAGATCACGCAAGACCTACTTCGGGCTCATCGCCCTGAGCGAACTGGTGCGCTTGCACAAGGCGAACGGCAAGGCCCTTTACGCCAAGAATATCCGCACCTTCCTGGGACACAAGACGGAGGTCAACAAGGCGATTCGCCAGACGCTCGAAACCGCCCCGGCCGACTTCATGTACCTCAACAATGGTGTTACGGCGTTATGCGAGCAGATCGAACCCAAACGAGGCACCCGGGCAGAGAAGCGTTTCAAGATCACTGGACTTTCGGTCATCAACGGCGCCCAGACCATTGCCTCGACCGCTCGCTTTGCCGACCAGAATCCCGACCACGACCTCTCCTCCGGCCAAGTCATGGTGACCCTGATACAGGCGGCGCACGATGGTCCCTTCGGCAAGTCGGTGACGCGTGCCCGGAATCACCAGAACCCTGTTCTGCTCGCCAACTTCGCGGCCCTGGACGACGAACAGGAAAGGCTCAGGCGCGAACTTGCGTATCTCGGCATTCACTACGTCTACAAGGCGGAGGGGCATGACGGCTCCAACGACCCAATGCGTATCCGGATCGAGGAAGCGGCTCAGGCGTTGGCCCTGCTTCAACCGGACCCCCGCTTCGTCGTCTGGATGAAGAAGGAGCCCGCCCAGCTACTCGATACGGAGGCTGCCGCGTACCAGGCCCTGTTCAGACCGGACCTCAAGGGCATCAGACTCGCAAATGCGGTTCGGGTTCTAAGGTATGTCCAATCCCGGGCGGGCACCGAAGCCAAGGTGGCCCGAGGTCCGGAACGACTGACCTACAAGCACGGCGTATTCGCTCTCGGCTTCGTGCTGGCGAAACGGGCCAAAAACGCGCTCGACGGCGCCGCCCTTGTCGATGAAACGAAAATCGAAACGGAACTCAGTGCGGAGTTTGACACTCTCCGACAAGAGCTTTGGGACAAGACCTCCCCGCGAACCGCGCTCAAGGGTCCCCTGGCCATTTTCCGGAATCAGACCGACACGATTCCCCTGCTTCGGGAGGTCATGACCAGCCACTACGGTCTCGGCGCTGATCCCGTCATCGGCCACAAGGCCGCTCAATCCCGACCCGGACAACAATATCCGGAAGCACTATTCGGTTACCTTGCGGACAAGGCGCCGCAAATCGGAAATTTGACATGACCAAGAAACAGAAACTCGAACTCACATGGATCGGAAAGGAGGATCGGCCCCGGCTGGAGCCGCGCATCCTCCTGGAGGACCCCGAGAAATCCTATCACGCGGAACACCGGGTGACCGACGACGACATCTTCGACAACCGGCTGATCTTCGGTGACAACCTGCTCGCCCTGAAGGCGCTGGAGCAGGAATTCGCCGGCAAGGTGAAATGCATCTTCATCGATCCGCCCTATAACACCGGAAGCGCATTCGAGCACTACGATGATGGGCTTGAACATTCTATTTGGCTTTCAATGATGCGTGACAGGCTTGAAATATTGCGAAAGCTTCTTTCTGAGGATGGATCAATATGGGTCACAATTGACGACAACGAAGCGCATTATTTTAAGGTTCTTATGGATGAGGTATTTGGTCGTTCTGCGTTCATTGCAAATATCGTTTGGCAGAAACGAACATCGAGGGAGAACCGCGCAGCGATAGGATCGGCCCACGACCACATCTTCGTGTATGCGCCTTCAGGTCCACAGCGCTGGAAGGATATTAGGAATCGGCTTGAGGACGAAGGCGCATACTCAAATACGGATGATGACCCAAACGGGCCATGGCGCTCAATTCCGTTCAGCGCGCAGGGGTACCGGGCAAATCAGATGTACGAAATCGTGTCTCCCACAGGAGTCGTACTGCAACCACCAAGTGGACGTTGTTGGGGTGCTACTGAGCCTGTGTTCAAGAAATACCTTGCCGAGGGGCGGGTGTACTTTCCTAAAAAAGGCGCAGGTCGCCCACGCATAAAGCAGTACAAAGGAGAGGAAGCTGGGCTGGCTCCCATGACTTGGTGGGAAGCCTCATTTGCTGGAGACAATCAGGCCGCAAAAAAGGAGATCATCAACTTGTTTGGGGATGACATTTTTGGCACCCCCAAACCTGAAAAGCTGTTGATGGGAGTTGTCCATATCGCCACCAATCCCGGCGACCTCGTCCTCGACTCCTTCGCTGGTTCCGGCACTACCGGCGCCGTCGCCCACAAGATGGGGCGGCGCTGGATCATGGTGGAACTGGGCGAGCACTGCCACACCCACATCATCCCGCGCCTGAAAAAGGTCATCGACGGCGAGGATCCCGGCGGCGTCACCGAGACCACAGGCTGGCAGGGCGGCGGCGGGTTCCGCTATTTCCACCTCGCGCCCTCGCTGCTGGAAACGGACAAGTGGGGTCGGGAAGTCATCAGCAAGGCCTACAACGCCGAGATGCTGGCCGAGGCCCTGTGCAAGCTGGAGAATTTCTCCTATGCGCCCAGCGACACGGTCTATTGGCAGCACGGCCATTCCACCGAGCGCGACTTCATCTACGTCACCACCCAGACCCTGGGGCCGGACCAGCTTCAGCAGTTGAGCGACGAAGTCGGACCGGACCGCAGCCTGCTGGTGCTTTGCGCTGCGTTCCGGGGCGCGTCCGACCGATGGCCGAACCTGACGGTCAAGAAGATCCCCAACCACATCCGCAGCCGTTGCGAATGGGGCCATGACGACTACAGCCTGAAGATCGAGAACCTGCCCAAGGCGCCGCCCAAGCCGGTCGCCCGGAAGGGACTGAAAGCCAGACCGGAAGAGCCCGGCTTGTTCGACGACATCGAGGGAGGCGGGCAATGACCGAAGGCGAATTGATCCTCTACACCACCGAGGACGGTAAGGCGGAGATTCAGCTTCGTGCCGAAGGTGGCACCGCGTGGTTGACCCAGGAGCAAATGGCCCGGTTGTTCGACCGCGAGCGTTCGGTCATCACCAAGCACATCGGCAATTTGTTCGCGGAAGGCGAACTCGGCGAGGAAAGCAATGTGCAAATCATGCACGTTGCCCATTCCGACAAGCCGGTCCGGCTCTACAGCCTGGATGTCGTCCTGGCCGTCGGCTACCGGGTACGGTCGGAGCGCGGTATCCAGTTCCGGCGCTGGGCGACGACGGTCCTGAGGGAATACCTGGTCAAAGGCTTCGTTATGAACGACGAACGCCTTAAGGACCCCAAGTTCGACTATTTCGACGAACTTCTGGAGCGCATCCGGGACATCCGCGCTTCGGAGGCACGCTTCTATCAGAAGGTCCGCGATATCTTGGCCCTCAGTGTCGATTACGACCCAAGGGCCGATTCCGCTCACACCTTCTACGCCACCATCCAGAACAAAATGCTGCACGCCGTGACCCATCACACGGCCGCCGAGTTGATCGCCGCCCGCGCCGACGCGGACGCAGCAAACATGGGGCTGACGTCCTGGAAGGCCTCCCGGGTGCGCAAGGCCGATGTCACCACGGCCAAGAACTACCTGGGCGAGGTGGAAATCAAGGAACTGAACCTGATCGTCACCATGTTCCTCGACACCGCCGAACTGCGCGCCACCCGCCGCCAGGAAATCCGCCTGACCGAATGGGAGACCATCCTCGACGGGTTCCTCAAGTCCAACGAATTGCCGCTGCTTAGCACCGCCGGGCGGGTATCGGCCAAGCAAGCGGAACGGATCGCCCACGAGCGCTATGCCCTTTTCGACGCCAAACGCAAGGAAGCCGAGCGCCGGGCGTCGGACGAAGCCGATGAACTGGAAGAGTTGAAGCACATTGCCGACGAGGCGACGACCACGCGGCGCAAGCGGAAGCCGGCGAAGAAGGGGGGCAAGTGATGAACCGTCACGTCAACGCCATCGCCGGCCGTCTGAGCCTGCGCCCGCCGCAGCGGCAGTCCCTCGAAATCCTCGATCGGATCACCGAGGTCATCCCGCCCCGCAAGTCCGCCGACGTGGCTGCGGCGCTGGAGACCATCAAGGCGGAATTCCCGACGGTCACCGATTTCGAGCGCGACTTCCCGTCGGTGTGTTTCGCGCTCGCCACCGGGGTCGGTAAAACCCGCCTCATGGGGGCCTTCATCACCTATCTGCACCTGGCCCACGGCATCGACAATTTCTTCGTCCTGGCGCCCAACCTGACCATCTACAACAAGCTGATTGCCGACTTCACCCCGAACACGCCGAAGTACGTGTTCAAGGGCATCGCCGAGTTCTCCACCGACCCGCCGGAAATCATCACCGGCGACAACTACGAGTCCCGAGGCGCGCTGCTGAACGATCTGGTCAACTGCAAGATCAACATCTTCAACATCTCGAAGATCAACTCCGAGGTCCGAGGCGGCAAGTCACCGCGCATCAAGCGGCTGTCCGAGTATATCGGGGAGAGCTACTTCGATTACCTGGCCGGGCTCCCGGACCTCGTCCTGCTGATGGACGAGTCCCATCGCTATCGCGCCTCCGCCGGGGTGCGCGCCATCAACGAACTGAAGCCAGTGCTGGGCCTGGAACTGACCGCCACGCCCTTTGTCGAGACCAACCGGGGCGCGACGCCGTTCAAAAACGTCATCCTCGACTATCCCTTGGGCCGCGCCATGGCCGATGGCTTCGTCAAGGAACCCGCCGTGGTCACGCGCAAGGACTTCAACCCGGCCGGCATGTCGACGGACGAGATCGAGCGGCTCAAACTGGAAGACGGGGTGCGTCTGCACGAGGGCGTCAAAGTCGAACTGGAGACCTATGCCCGCGAGACCGGAAACGACATCGTCAAGCCGTTCGTGCTGGTCATCGCCCGCGACACCACCCATGCCGGCCAACTCATGGAGATGATCCAGTCCGAGCGGTTTTTCGAGGGACGCTACGCCCACAAGGTGATCCAGGTCGATTCCAGCAAGACCGGTGTAGCGGAAGACGAGATGATCGAGCGTCTCCTGAAGGTGGAACACACCGAGGAGCCGACCGAGATCGTCATCCACGTCAACATGCTGAAGGAAGGCTGGGACGTCACCAATCTCTACACCATCGTCCCCTTGCGGGCGGCCAATGCCCGCACGCTGATCGAGCAGTCCATCGGCCGTGGCCTGCGTCTGCCCTATGGCAAGCGGACGGGCGTGACCTCCGTGGACCGCCTGAATATCGTTGCCCACGACAAGTTCCAGGAGATCGTCGAAGAGGCCAACCGCCCCAACTCGACCATCCGCCTCCAGCAGGTCATCCTCAACCCGGACCAGATGCAACAGAAAACCGCGACCGTGGTTTCGCAAACGCGGTTGGCGGCCAAGCTGGGCTTCCAGCCCGATCACCTAACGGCAAGCACCCAGGTGGCCTCCGGTGACGACACTCCGGTCTTCCAGACCGCCGAGGAACAAAAGGTCGCCCAAATCACCTATGACGTCATCCGAAAGCTGGAGAACCAGCCGGGCAAGTTGCCGAGCGTGACCTATCTCCAGGATCCGGAAGTTCGGGAAACCGTTCTGCGTGAAGTGGCGGCTCAGTACCGGCCCGAGCAAATGGAACTGGAGGGCGTGAGCAAACCCGATCTGGCGGCGGTGGTGGCGAAAACCTCGGAACTGGTGATACAGCAGACCATCGATATTCCCCGCATCCTCGTGGTGCCAAAGGGAGAAGTCCGTTCGGGGTTCAAGTCATTCACCGTGGACCTCTCGAAGATGAACTACCAGGCACCATCCGAGGAGTTGTGGGTACAGCACTTGCGGACCAATCAACTGGAAATCGTCGGCCTGGGCCACGGTGGGTTCGAGGAAAGCCGGCCGGAGGATTATGTGGTCAGCGGCCTGATCGATTTCGACGATGTGGCCTACGACGACCACGCCGACCTGCTATACGATCTTGCAGGACAGGTCGTGGGGCACCTTCTGGGCTACCTGTCGGAGGAGGAAGCGCGCCGGGTGTTGCGCCTTTACCAGCGGGAAATCGCCCGCTTCGTCCATGCACAAATGCAGGACCACTATTGGGAGGAGGCCGTCGACTACGAGGTCGTGGTGAGCAAGGGCTTCACCGAACTGAAGCCGAGCGCCTTCACATCGTCGGCGACCGAGCCCCCGATGGATTTCCGCAACTCACCTGCGGACAAGAGCAACATGGCGAAGTACCTTTTCGCCGGCTTCCAGAAATGCCTCTACCCTGTGCAGAAGTTCCATTCGGACACCGAGCGCAAGATGGCGGTCATCCTGGAAAGAGAAGCGCTGAGGTGGTTCCGACCCACCAAGGGGCAGTTCCAGATTTTCTATAAGCGCGGCACCGACCATCCGGAGTACCAGCCCGACTTCGTCGCCGAAACCGACGGCACCATCTACATGCTGGAACCCAAGGCATCCAATCAGATGACTGACGAGGAAGTCTTGGCGAAGCGGGATGCAGCCGTGAAATGGTGCCGCCATGCCAGCGATCACGCTCAGAGCTACGGGGGCAAACCGTGGAAGTACGTTCTCATCCCGCATGACGCCATCGCCGAGAACATGACTCTTGCCGGGTTGGAGCGGCAGTTCGTCGCTGAATGACCAATCGGAGTTTTGGAGCCTTGCAGGAAGAAACGAACGGCATCAAGGACCGGCACAGTTTTGGGGGGGCCTGGACACTTCTGAAACTTGCCGTCCTCGAAAAATACCTGTCGGCGTTCACCGTCGCCCTGAAGAACCAGAACTTCCGTCTAATCTACATCGACGCCTTCGCCGGCACCGGACGCTGCGACGTGAAGGCCAACGGCAACACGACGATCGCCGACGGGTCGGCACGCATTGCCCTCCAAGCCAGTCCACCGTTCCATCACTGCTGCTTCGTGGAACTTGCACCCAAAAAACTCGCAGCGCTTCAGGCTTTGGCAAAGGAGTACCCAGGTCGATCCATCGAGATCATCCAGGGCGACGCCAACGCGGAACTGCGCAGCCTTTGCGGGAAATTTGACTGGCGAAACACCCGCGCCGTTCTGTTCCTTGATCCCTATGGCATGCACGTTGAGTGGGCGACTCTGGAGGCGATTGCCGGCACAGAAGCTATCGACGTCTGGTATCTCTTCCCATACTCGGGTTTCTATCGGCAGGCCGCGAAGAAGGCTGAGAACATTGATCAGGAAAAGGAGGGTCGTGTCCCCTGGAGTGGTGTAAGAGCGACGGCGTAGCGTCGTTCGTCGCCGGTTGAGTTTGTCCGGCTCACTCTGCGGCGATTGGCCTTGGAGTGTCCTCATGATGGCCCAGACGGGCCAGGGTTTCCAGGGTCATGTATCTCCTTGCGACGGCCCACTCGTCGTTCTGCTCGGCGAGGATGGCGCCGAGGAGGCGTGTTATGGCGTCCTCGTTGGGGAAGATGCCGACGACATGGGTGCGGCGTTTGATTTCCTTGTTGAGGCGCTCGAGGGGGTTCGTGGAGTGGATTTTGCTCCAATGCTCGGGCGGGAAAGTCATGAAGGCGAGCACGTCCTGCTCGGCTTCGTCCATGCATTCGGCCAGCTTTGGGAAGCGCTTGCGCAGGGACTCCGCGATCTGGCGCCATTGGGCGACGGCGCTGTCATGATCCTCCTGGGTGAAGGCGGTGCGGATGGCGGCGGCGACCATCAGGCGCTGGGCCTTGGTGACATGGGCCAGCGCATTGCGCATGAAGTGGACCCGGCAGCGTTGCCAGGTTGCGCGGAGAACCTTGGCAGTGGCCGCCTTGAGGCCCTCGTGGGCGTCCGAGACCACCAGCTTCACCCCGCGCAGGCCGCGCCGGGTCAGCGAGCGCAGGAAACTGGTCCAGAAGGTCTCGGCTTCCGAGGGACCGATGGCCAGCCCCAGAACCTCGCGCTTTCCTTGGGTGTTGACGGCCACGGCGACTATCGCCGCCACCGAGACGATGCGCCCGGCCTCCCTCGTCTTGACATAGGTCGCGTCCAGCCAGAGATAGGGCCAATCCCCTTCCAGGGGGCGCCCGAGGAAGGCCTTCACCCGGTCGTCGATCTCCTCGCACAGCCGGGAAACCTGGCTCTTGGAAATGCCGGTCATCCCCATGGCCTTGACCAGATCGTCCACAGAACGGGTCGAGATGCCCTGGATGTAAGCCTCCTGGATCACGGCCACCAGGGCCTTCTCGGCGGTGCGGCGTGGTTCCAGGAAGAACGGCAGGTAGCTCCCTTTGCGCAGCTTCGGCACCGCCAGGTTGACCGTGCCGGCCCGGGTCTCCCAGGGCCGTTCACGGTAGCCGTTGCGATGATTGATCCGCTCGGCGCTACGCTCACCGTGCCCGGCACCACAGAGGGTATCCACTTCCAGCGCCATCAGCCGTTCGGCGGCAAAACCGATCATCTCGCGCAGAAAATCGGCATCGGGGGACTTCTCAATCAAGGCCTTCAGGGCCATGCTGTCGTCGGTCATCGTGTCGTCTCCTTCGTCAGGTGTTGGTTGAGCAACCTCAACCTAACGAAGACCGACCCGATGGCCACCCGCCTGATAACCGGGCTCCACTTAATGTGGAGCTCCGCCCGGTTCTCAGGCTACCGCTCTTACACCACTCGGCGGGACGTACCCAAAAGGAGGCGGCCATTACCCGCATTCTTGGAACTGATGAATGGCGGAATAAATTTTACGAGCCGGAGAAACAGCTATCGATTTTCGGTGACGAGGGCGAGACCCGGGCTGCCAGCCATGGCCAAATGCTCAAGTACGTCTCGGAACGCCTCAAGGGACTGTTTCCGGCGGTCAGCGAGCCGAAAATTTTCTACCAGTCAACGGGTGCGCCCCTCTATGCGCTTTATTTCGCAGTTTCAAACAATAGCCCGAGAGCTACTGGGGTTGCCATGAACATTGCTAACAGCATCCTGAAGGCATAGCCGTTTCCACTACAGGATAGCCGTCCCAAGTCCGCCCCTTGAACACCCGACCGTTCGCCTTCTTGTGCCGTTTGACGCCATCGGCGCCCCATCCGCCCCATTGCTTGAAGAAGAAGGCGACGCCGGCCCTGTCGGCCTGGCGCTTGACGTTCTCAACCCAAGCCTCCTCCATCGGTCGTGCCTTGTGGCCGGACTCGCCGCCGACGATCACCCAATGGACACCGGATAGATCGAGGGGGCCGAGGTCTTCGAGCAGTGGCTCGACGGACAGGAAGCGAACAGTGGCGTCGACTTGTCGCAGATGGTCGATGCGAGGCACGCCATACGCCCTATCCTCCACTGAAACGCCCAGCCAAACGTTGGGCGGGCAACGGCGGGACGCAAAGTACTCCGGGAGCCGCTCCGCCCGCTTGGTCAAGACCTGATAGGTGTGCTGAGGGGTCTGGTCGATCACCGCGAACACGTCGTCCAGGAAGCTGTCCGGGATGTCGTGGTGAAACAGGTCGCTCATCGAGTTGACGAAGTAGACCGTCGGCTTGCGGCGCTTCAACGGCTGGGTGATGCGCTCCGGATGCAGGGCAAGCTTGAAACCGTTGTCATAACCGGAAGCCCCCATGGCATGCAGGCGGCGCGCCATCACTTCGGCGTAGCAGTGTTTGCAGCCGGGCGAGATCTTGGTGCAGCCCGTGGTCGGATTCCAGGTCTGCTCTGTCCATTCGATCTTCGAACTCGTGCTCACAGCCACCTCCCATCAGCAAGCATACAACGACTGCCTACCGGTTTGAATCGGAAAGGATAACGACCGCCATCCTGATAAATCGTTAACCGCTCTACCGCGCTTTTCCCCCGAACTTTTCCGCCGTCCGCATGGCCCCAAGACCGAGCAGGGACAGCAGTACGGTGACCAGCGTCTCGGTGCCGGTCAGTTCCGGCAGCGCCGTCACATGGGGAAAGAAGTTGACCGTCACCCAGGTCAGCAGGTCGAACAGGATGAAGTGCCACAGAAGCGCTGCGCCACAGACCCAGCCGATGAATGGCCGCCAGCCGGCAACGAAGATGGAGCGGTGGCCGGCCTCGATCTTGTTGAGTTCGATCTGAGCCAGGCTCGGCTGCATCATCATCTTGGCCTTGATGATCTCGGCGGCCTGCTTCTCCTCGTCAGTCTCGACAAAGCGGTCGATGATGTTGGCGACGCCTTCAGCGGCCGACACGATGCCGCTGCCGATCAGTTTCTCCAGCATGGCTCAGCCCTCCACGATTTCGAAGTGAACGAGGTCGTCGAAGCCGTTGTCGCGGACCTCGGTGTCCCGGTCCCAGTCGCCGCCCCAGCGCAGGGTGATGCCCATCGCCTTGGCGGTGGCCAGCACGTAGCCCGCGAACAGGGTCTGGCGCTCACGGTCTTCCCAGTCGATCGGATATGCGGCGACGTCGGCCGCGAGGGATGGCTCGGCGTTGTGCTTGCTTTGGGGCCAGGGCGTCTTGCTCTTGTCCTCGGCCACCATGCGGTTCTGCCGTTCCTGGTTCCGATGACCTTCCAGGATCGTGCAGTCAAACTCAGCCACAACGTCCTCGAAGACCCGCTGCAGCCGGGGATCACAGGTCTCCAGCCTGGCGAGCGACTTATCAGAAAACTTCGGCATCAGTGACCTCCCCCGAACAGCTTGAGCTTGATGACCAC
>CAYFJU010000063.1:0-19471 GCA_964343505.1 uncultured bacterium | reverse complement strand
TTAGCACTACACCTTAAAGGTGAGAAAAAGTGTCCAAACTATGGGGTCCACTTCAGTCTCAGTCTCGCTTATCCCATATTTCTTTGAAGTCTTGATCATTTCTAATCTGAAATCAAATGCATTCTTCATAACTTTAACCATCTTGAGTTCCTTACTTTTTTGTTGGAAAGAAGGCTCAAGTTTAGAAAGCCTGTCCGTTTAGTCGGACAGGCTTTTATTTATTAATCTCTTTAATCTGCGCCAGGTATCCATTCCCATATTCCAGGGCTTCTTTAAACACTCAAACTGTAAACCATGTCTATGGGAAGACACTAAATGGTGCATGGTATCTGTATTTTTATTGTTCCGTTATACACCTCGCCCGTTCATAATTACCGGATTAGTTTTGAAGGGAGTGAAATTAGAATTTGGGTTCATTTATTAAGGGTAAGAACCCTTGCTTCCCGTCAGAAAATACGGGTAGATTTAAGACTGAATATTTGAAATTTTGGTCGTGCTAGATGGGGAATTAGCGGTGCCCTGTAACCTGCAACCCGCTACAGCAGGATTGATGCTTGTGTGCGGCAAATGCTGATCTTTGCGCCCGGATTAAGTGGTGTTGAAGTTTCAATTCTTCGCAATGGTTTTACACTAAACCCCGTCAGGACCGGAAGGGAGCAGCGGTAGGTGCCTAAAATTATGTGCCGGAGAACACCTGGGATGGAGCTAACTGATTCGGTGCGAATCGAGCCCAGATTTGTCAAATGCAAGTGCACGACCAGTCTTATTGAGAAAAAATGTCTTACCAAGTTTTATCGTTAAAATGGCGCCCACAATCCTTCGATGATGTGATCGGACAGGATCATGTGACCAAAACGCTGATCAATGCCTTTAAGAAAGATCGTGTGGCCCAGGGATATATTCTCACCGGTCCCCGCGGTGTCGGTAAGACTACCACCGCCCGAATCATCGCCAAGGCGCTTAACTGTCCCGAAACGAAAGATGGGATTCCCTGTAATTCATGCAATATTTGTCAGGAGATTACAGACGGCAGAAACTTGGATGTATTAGAAATTGACGGCGCTTCCAACCGGGGAATTGAAGAGATTCGCAACCTCCGGGAGCAAATCAAATATGCGCCCATGAACGGGCAGTATAAAATTTTCATCATTGATGAAGTCCACATGCTGACCAATCCGGCCTTCAATGCATTATTGCGGACTCTGGAGGAACCGCCGCCTCATGGAAAATTCATTTTGGCCACCACTGATATTCATAAGGTGCCCTCCACCATTATTTCACGTTGTCAGCGTTTTGATTTTAACCGCATCACAGAATCGACGATTGGGGAACGGTTATCATCCATCCTGCGGGAGGAAGGCATTACCGCCGATGGAGAATCTTTAAGCGCCATCAGCCGCAAAGCGGACGGCAGTATGCGGGATGCCCTCAGCCTTATGGATCAGGTAATTGCCTTTGCCGGTGAAACTATTCAAATTGATGATGTTTCATCTGTTATCGGTCTCATCCCTATGGATGTTTATTTTGACTATTCCGATGCCTTAACTGAAAAAGATTCAGCCAAAATGATAAAGGTGCTGCAAATCATTCGCACCACCGGATTACCTTTGGAAGATGTGGCCCAGGGGTTGAATCAACATTTCCGAAATTTAATTGTAGGGTCGGTCAATGGTGGCGAAGATCTATTGGAGTTAAATAATGAACATAAAAAACGCTATTCCAACAGCGCCAAATCGTGGAATAGTAAAGATTTATTGCGGGTAACTAAAGAATTAAATGAACTGGAATTTTCATTAAAAAGGGTATCCCAACCGGTGATCCATTTTGAAATGACAGCAATGAAACTATTAGAAATGGATTCAACCGTTTCAATTTCTGAATTGTTGTCCGGGGTTGAACCCAAAGCCATAAAAAAAAATCCTGAACCGCTAAAACGAGCCGTTTCAGAATCCCAAATTCCACTTGAACCAAAAATTGAAAAGCCAACTGTAAAAAAAACACCGGTTGAACAGCCCCCTAACCCTGTTGTTGAAAAACCGGTTCAAAACAGTAAGATATCCTTAGGGAAAATTGAAGACAAGTGGGGCGGATTTGTGGGTAAAGTCCACCATGAAAGGCCTTCGATTGGCACCGCTTTGGAGCATAGTGAACCCTTCGAACTCAACGGCAATAAACTGATCATCAAAGTGTATGACCTGCCAAAATTCAGTGTCGGTAATTTGAATCGGAACAATCATGTGCTTGAAAAGTTTATCGAAGATCATTATGGTGTATCCCTGAAAGTGAAAGCTGAACGGGGTGAGGGAAAAAGGCCGGAGGAAAAAATTGAAAAAGTCGAAAAACCAGTTCAATCCGATAGTGACAATAAAGACAAGGTTGTTTCACGCGTTCTGGAAGTTTTTGACGGTGAAATCTTAAGATAGGAGAAAACATGTTTAATAAAGGAAACATGGCTAAAATGTTGAAGCAAGCACAAGATGTGCAGAAGCAGATTGAAAATGTTCAAAATGAATTAGATGATTTGCATATTGAGGGGGAAGCCGGGGGCGGTATGGTGAAAGCCACTGTAAATGGTAAAATGGAACTGTTGGATTTATCCCTGCAGGATGACATTTTGGATGAAGATAAAGATATGATCGAAGATTTGATTATTTCCGCTGTGAATAATGCATTGACAAAAGCCCAGGAAGAAAGCCAAAACAGAATGAATTCTGTCGCCGGCGGAATGCTGGGCGGTATGAAAATCCCAGGGATGTAATTGGGCTCAATTCCCGACAGCATTAACCGGCTTATTGAGGAATTTTCCCGATTCCCGGGGATTGGCCGCAAAACGGCCCAGCGGATGGCATTTCATGTGTTGAAGTCACCTAATGACCAGGCGGTGCATTTGGCCGAAGCTGTAATGGATATGAAAACGAAAATCCAATTTTGTTCCGTTTGCAAAGGCATTACGGAGGAAGATCCCTGCCGAATATGCGACGACCCAAAACGGGATCAAGCATCCATTTGTATCGTGGAAGATGCAGCCGATATTTATTCCTTCGAGAAAACAAATGTTTTTCAGGGTGTCTACCACGTATTGGGAGGTGTGCTTTCTCCTTTAGATGGTATTGGGCCGGATGACCTTAACTTCACCCAATTACTGGAACGGACGAAGCCAGGATATGAAGTGATTATTGCCACCAACCCGAGTATCGAAGGTGAAGCGACATCGTTATACATTGCCAAATTGCTGAATGGCAAAGATGTGAAAGTCACACGTTTGGCCCGGGGCTTGCCCATGGGCGGAGATTTGGAATACACCGACGATGCGACGTTAATGAGAGCGATGGAAGGCAGAACAGCCATATGATGACATTACCCAACATTTTGACCTTATTCAGAATCTTTCTTACACCTGTGTTCATTGTGTGTCTATTCGCTGAATTTGAAGGGGCGCGATTATGGGCATTGATCATTTTTATTGTAGCCTCCGTTACCGATGCTTACGACGGTTATTATGCCCGTAAAAATGATATGGTTACGGATACGGGGCGTTTCCTCGATCCCCTGGCAGATAAAATTTTGGTTTCGTCTGCTTTTATATCTTTTGCTGTGATGGGGCTGATTGACTTCTGGATGGTAGCACTTATCATATTCCGCGATCTGTTTGTGACGGGACTCAGGGTAATCATGTCACGCAAAGGGATTACAATGATGACCAGTAAAATTGCCAAGTCAAAAACAGGTGTCCAAATCGGCATTATAATTTTCACCTTGTTATTTTTGAGTTTAAAGGGGATTAACTGGTATTTAGTGAAGGATTATCTCTATTTTGTTAAAGAGTATCAACTGGTCTATTATTTAACCATGATTGCAGCCATTTTTACGGTATATACAGGATTTACCTACATCCAGGAAAATCGTCAAGCAATCAGGAAGATTATGAACTGATTCATGAATCGTACGGCGGCTGAATGGATTGGCACTGTTTTTTTTATCGGAAGATTACCATTAGCCCCAGGCACTTGGGCCAGTCTGATTGCCGTCATTTGTTGGTATTTTTTATTCCAGGATGTCAACCCAACCATTCTCCCGGCGATTACAGTTTTTCTTTTCCTTTTAGGTACATTTGCGTCTGACACAATTGTCCAAAATTCGAATGAGCATGATCCTTCCAGGATTGTCATTGACGAATGGGTAGGGCAGTGGTTAGCCCTGTCTATGATGCCGGTGAATATATTGACTGGCGTCATGGGCTTTATTGCGTTTCGGATTTTTGATATTATCAAGCCTGGTCCTGTGCGACGAATGGAGAACCTCCCTGGAGGATGGGGCGTCATGGCTGATGATGTGATGGCGGGAATCATGGCTTATTTCGTTGTATTAATTTTTTACAAATTTATCTTATGAAAATTGGTCTCATCACAATCGGTGCTGAATTATTGAATGGCACACGCACCGATACCAATGCAGCCTGGATTGGTCAGCAAGTATTAAGTGCCGGTGGGGATATCGTTTGGCACATGACCGTTAAGGATGAAAAAACACACATTATTACAGCTTTGGATCAAGTGCCGGATGTGATAGATGTTGTGCTTTGCACTGGCGGTTTAGGCCCCACGCACGATGATATTACACCCTCAGCCCTTTATGATTATTTTGGCGCAGAAGTTGAATTTGATGATGCCTATTGGCAATTGCTCACTGAAAAATTTGCTGCCAGGGGAAGGGTCATACCAGAATCCAACCGCAATCAGGCCATGAAACCCAATATCGGAGTAGTGATTCCCAACCCAATCGGTTCAGCTCGGGGGCTTCACTTTACCAATGAATTTTACGATTGTTTTGCCATGCCCGGTGTTCCGGCCGAGATGAAATCCATGATGAGCCATACGGTTTTGCCCTGGATTGAATCCAAGACTCAAGCTAAAATTCACGTAAAACACATGAGAACTACGGGCATCATGGAATCGGTACTCTATGAAAAAATTGAAGGTGTTCTAAAGGAATATCCCCAAGTCAGTGTCGCCTTTTTGCCGCGGTTTACGGGTGTTGATTTAAGAATAACATCTTCCAATAGAAGCGCCATCCATGAATTGGTCGATGGGCTATCACCGGCCATTCAAAAATATCATTTTGGCGGTGAGGGTGTCGAACTGGAAGATGTGGTTGGAGAATTACTTACTTCCGAAGGCAAAACAATTGCCACGGCAGAATCTTGTACCGGTGGTTTAATCGGCGATCGACTGACGAATGTTTCCGGAAGTTCAGCTTACTATAAAGGGGGCATCGTGGCCTATAGTAATGCTGTAAAGGAATCAGCGATTGGTGTGAATAGGGAAACCTTGGAAACCGTGGGTGCTGTCAGTGAGGAAACGGCACTCGAAATGGCCCGTGGTATTCGTAAAAAACTGAATGCTGATATTGGTCTTTCCACCACGGGAATTGCAGGACCAACCGGCGGCACGAAAGAAAAACCGGTGGGCTTAGTCTATGTGGGTATCAGCCATGAAGGTAGGGAAAAAGTTTATCGTTTTACATTTACACCTTTCCGGAAGACCAATAAACTAATGACTAGCCAGGCCGCATTGAATATTACCCGCCTTCATTTATTGAATGGATTATAAACTCATTCGAACATTTATCGCGATCCCTGTCCCTGAACCTGTATTCCGGCTTCAGGATATGCTGAAGTCAACGGTTCCAGAAAAAACAGGTAAAATTCGATGGGTGCGAAAGGATCAACTTCATTTAACGCTAAAATTCCTGGGTGATACATCCGAGGACTCAATTGATGACGTGAGGAAAGTCATGCAGAAAATTGCAGGCCAATCCACTCCGTTCGAAATGGTCATCGAAAATACGGGTTGTTTTCCCAAAGTCGAACGACCGCGCGTGATGTGGGCCGGACTTGATGGTGAATTGGAGAAACTGAATCAACTGGTCAATCAGGTTCAAAATGGGTTAGATCCACTGGGCTTTCCAAAGGACGAAAAGGGATATCATCCCCATATAACCTTGGCCAGAGCCAAGTATCCGCAAAAGAAAACACCGGATATTTCCACCTTTTTAAAAACCACTTACGATCCAATTCCTTTCCGGATTGAAAAAGTTCAATTTATTAGCAGTGAGCTCTTCCCAAATGGGCCAGTATACAGTATTTTAAGCACTCACTTTTTTGGAAATAATTCAGTTTAGGAGCAGAAATGGCTTCCACAGAAAATAAGAAAACAAAAGCTTTAGAACTTGCAATCTCCCAGGTAGACCGCCAATTTGGCAAAGGGTCGATTATGCGCCTCGGTGGCGATCAGCCAATCTTGTCGGATAATAGTATTTCCACAGGATGCTTATCACTGGATGTGGCTTTGGGCGTTGGGGGTGTACCGCGGGGAAGAATCATTGAAATATTCGGCCCCGAATCTTCTGGTAAAACAACGCTGGCACTTCATATTGTAGCCGAAGCCCAAAAGACCGGGGGGTATGCGGCCTTCATCGATGCAGAGCATGCCATGGATCCGCAGTATTCGAAAAAGTTGGGCGTTAATTTAGAAGAATTACTGGTTTCACAGCCGGACACGGGTGAGCAGGCATTGGAAATTACCGAAACGCTTGTCCGCAGCGGCGCCCTCGATATTATTGTTATTGATTCCGTGGCGGCATTGGTGCCCCGGGCAGAACTTGAAGGTGAAATGGGTGATACCCACGTTGGCCTCCAGGCACGCTTGATGTCCCAAGCTTTGAGAAAATTAACCGGGACAGTGAGCCGATCCAACACAGCAGTGATATTCATTAACCAGATACGTGAAAAAATTGGCGTCATGTTTGGAAATCCGGAAACGACACCAGGCGGCCGTGCTCTCAAATTTTACACATCAGTCCGGATGGACATTCGACGCATCACAACGATTAAGGATGGCACGGATGTGGTGGGTAACCGCACGCGGGTGAAAGTGGTAAAGAACAAAGTGGCGCCGCCGTTTAAGCAAACTGAATTCGATATCATGTATAACCAGGGGATTTCCTACGAAGGCGACATTTTAGACTTAGCCCTGAAAGGCGATATTATCCAGAAAATGGGCTCCTGGTTTTCTTATGGTGATATGAAAATTGGGCAGGGGCGGGAGAATTCAAAGCAATTCCTGAGAGACAATGATGATATACGGGAAGAAGTTGTTGCCCAGGTGAAATCCTTTATGGGTTTGGAGGAATCCAAAGCGGAGGAGAATGGCAAATCGTAAAATAGTCAAAGTAAAACGGTCCAAACATTATTCGGATCGAATTATAATTATCTTAGATGACAAAAGCGTCTTCAGGGTCCCTGAGGACGCTTTTGTTTTAAATGTTTTGTATGAAGGCGATGAAATCACTTCAGAAGAAATTGAATCCTACGGCCAAAAAATGCGCCTGCAAGAGGCCCAGGACAGTGCTTTTCGGTTATTGGGCTTTCGGATGCGCAGTATTTCCGAGATGAGAAAAAGACTCAAAGAAAAAGATTTTGACGGGGAAGAAATTGAACAAACTGTCCGATATTTAATTGATCAAAAATATTTGAATGATGAAGAATTCGGCCGGGCCTTCGTTCGGGAAAAAGTCCGGAATAAAATGATCGGCCCTAAAGCGCTAAAGGCAGAATTATTTCCACATCACCTGTCAACAGAATTAACTGAATCCCTGATTCAAGAAGTATATCAGGAATTTGATCCTGTCTCGCTGGTTGAATCGCACTTAATCAAACGACGGATCGAAAAGAAAACTCCCCTCAATGATAAAGATAAAAAACGACTGTCAAATTTCCTGTTTCGCAAAGGGTTTGATTGGGGAACGATCCAGGATGTTTACCATAATTGGGGATTAGTTTAATGAGGGAACCCATTTGCGTATAAAAAAGAAAAAAATGAATTTAGATTTAATCCAAAAACATTTGGGGCGCATACCCAACGATACTGAACAATTATTTTTCAAAAAATTTTGGGATTCCTTTCTGACGCAAAGTTTCTTTGAGTCAGAAGCGTCTCAAGCGGAGATTCAGTCAGATAAAGGCCCAAAACTGACCTTGGTGGCTCAAGGTAAATCCGACCCCAGGAAACTTGTGGCTGAGAATATTATTCAAGCTCAGAATGGGCAAAAATTCGCTGTAATACCCATGGGTAATGGCTCCTTTATTTTAGGTCATTCATCAAAAGAATTACTGCAAGTGAGCGGCAAAGCAAAGAACCTTTATTTGTTACGTGGTTCCAACATCAAAAAAACGATTCAAGAATTATATCAACAAGATTGGTTCCAAGGGGCAGTTCCGGTGCATAAGGGTGGATTTGGATTTTCTATTTACCAATTATTAAAAAATCGAAATTGCGGAATTGAGATGTCCCTGAAGCACAGTGATGATTTAAATATATTATCAAAAACGGGGACGCATGGTCTTTTAATCTTAATTAGTCATCGGGGTATTGATACTCTGCAAACTATGTTGAAAAAGACAAAAGCTGGTTTTACTGAAGTTGGATGTCTCACACGGGATTTAAAATTAGAACTATTTATCCAACAAAAATCTGCGGCACACATCCCTGTTTCAATTCTGGACTTACTGGTTCATCAAGGAAAAGATTTTGATGAAATTAAAATGCAAACGATGGTCCCTGAATTTCCGCCGCCGAAGTTGAAAGAAAAAATGATCTATAATAATGAGCTGGTCAAACTGGTTGAAGATTTTAATTCTCATAAAGGATTGATTCCATCGTCAAAGAAACTGGACGCTCACAATGGTATATTTACCCTGATCAAAAATAAGGTTCGCTTTGGGGTGGTAGTGAATGATAATGATTATATCAATTATAACGATTATCGAATGAAAGCCATCTCAGCTATTGCGAATAGTGCTCGTCAACTCGTATGCGCCGGGATTCTTCCTGAAGTTTGTAGTGGATTTGTCACAATTCCAGCTTCCAATCAAAGTGAAAAAGGATCCTTTCTCAAAGGAATCAAGGATGCGGGACAAATATTAAACCTGTCTGTCGCTCATTTATCATTCGAGATCGGAGAAGGTATGCCACATGGCGAATTCTGCATGGCCGGGACTTGTATTCGTCATGAGATATTTCCGAATACTTTCCGCGAATCGGACCTGTTTATATCCATCTTGGGAAGTCATCGCGGAGAATTAGGGGGCAGCCGTTACTTAACGCTATTAAACCAGGATAAGCAGGGCAGCCGGCCGGTAGTGGACCTAATGATGGAATCCCGCCTTCAGGAGACTGTTTTGACGGGAATTCAGAGCGGTTTAATTCAATCGGCACGGGCTGTAGGCCGGGGTGGGGTGGCTGTAACGATTGCCAAATCATTTGAAAATAATACCCAATTCGGCGCCCGGATTCATTTTTCAAGAAAATTGAAAACGGAAGAGTTATTATTTGGTGAAACCCAGGGGCTGGTACTGGTTACCATAAAGGAATCTGATTTAATGGAATTCGAAAGAGTTTGCATGACGATTGGTGTCCCGGCGACAACCATCGGACGTGTCACGGATGATGGACGCTATACATTTAATGATTCCATTAACATACCAGTAAACAAATTTAACTAAACGCCGTGGATTTTTGTGTGCGAACTGATCGGGGCGAAATTACACCTGTTCGTAATATTTACTGCATCGGACGGAATTATAAAGCTCATGCTGATGAATTGAAAAATGAGGTGCCAAGTCAGCCTTTTTTCTTTCAAAAATCTCTCCCTGCACTCAATACATCTAATGAGATTATTCTGCCCGAGGATCGAGAAATCCATCACGAATTAGAAATTGTTGGTTTAGTGGGAGCGGATGGAGAAAATATTTCAAAAACCGATGCCCCAAATTACATTGAGGGATATGCCCTCGGTCTTGATTTAACCGACCGAAATTATCAAAACGAGCTAAAGCAGAAGAAATTGCCGTGGTTACTGGCTAAATCATTTAAAGGATCAGCCTTTGTTTCCTCTTTTCAATCAAAAGAAATCCATGATGATTTCTGGTTAAAAGTAAATGGAGATGTTCGACAAAAAGGAAATATCAGTCAGATGATATTTTCAATTTCAGAACAAATTAGTTTTCTATCTCACATGATTCCCTTGATGAAGGGAGATTTAATTTTTACCGGCACCCCCAGTGGTGTCGGCCCCCTTCAATCCGGGGATGAATTAAGCCTGGGAGTTGGGGAAAGGACAATCCATTCATTAAAAGTGAAGTGACATTAATGTCCGTTTAAATGTAGCAAACTCAAGGTAAAAAAAGTGACTGGAACACCGCACCGAAAGATTATTCATGTAGATATGGATGCATTTTATACTTCGGTAGAGCAAATGGATAATCCGGAGTTGAGAGGTAAGCCCATTGCCGTTGGCGGCAACAAAGAATATGGCGTTGTTGCTGCAGCAAGTTACGAAGCCAGGAAACATGGCATCAGGTCTGCCATAGCAAGCAAAATTGCGGCTAAAAAATGCCCTGATTTAATATTTATAAAACCCCGTTTTTCAAGATACAAAGAAATCTCTCAACAAATAAGGGGAATATTTTATGACTATACATATTTGGTTGAACCATTATCTTTAGATGAAGCCTATTTGGATGTTACCGAAAACAAAAAGAACAATCCTTCGGCCACTTTGCTGGCCACAGAAATAAGAGAACGGATTTATAAAGAAGTAGGGCTGAGAGCTTCTGCCGGAATTTCGCTCAATAAATTTGTAGCCAAAATTGCTTCTGATATCAATAAACCCAACGGACAAAAAACCATTAAACCAAATGAAGTTGAAGCATTTTTAGAAGGATTGCCGATAGAAAAATTTTATGGAATTGGTAAAGTAACCTCCGCTAAAATGCACAAACTGGGTATCTTTTTCGGTAAGGATTTAAAACAAAAATCTAAAGAATTTCTATTTCAAAACTTTAGCAATTCAGGGTTACACTATTACGCCATTGCAAGAGGAATACATAACAGCCCTGTGCAACCACATCGGATCAGAAAGTCGATTGCCACCGAGCACACGTATTTTGAAGGTATTACCTCAGAAATTCAGATGCTGGAAAAGTTGGATAAAATTGCTGAGGAACTGGAAAGAAGAATGAAAAACAGCAATGCCAAGGGAAAAACAGTAACCTTAAAAATTAAATATCGTGATTTTAAGATTCAAACCCGAAGCAAAACATTGGATAAAAATGTGAATAAAAAAGAAGAGTTCTTTCCTGTTATCGAGAATTTGCTTTACCAGGCGCCCTTGAAAGACGCTGTTCGGTTATTGGGAATAGCCATTTCTAACTTAAACTCCGAAGAACAGAACCAAATGAGTGTCCAGTTAAAATTTAATTTTAAATATTAATCGGGAATAATGGTTAAATAAAAAATCTTGAAATCAAACTTAAAGGAGTGATTTGTTATGAAAATATTTCAGGCAAACCGGTTTCTATTTTTTGGATTGAAACGATGAGTGCAACGGATCATTTCTGAATATTAGCAACTCATCGACGCAATCCTTTATAAAGCGCGATTATTTTATATTAAATCCTACGAAAGTGCTTCAACGACCGGACTTGTATGAGCCAACATGGCTTCATGAATCTTTCCGTTCGTCGCTAAAATTTGCTTTTTAAATATATTATACTCCTCACCATTCATTTGGGTGATCATTCCGCCTGCTTCTGTTGCCACTAAAATTCCTGCAGCAGTATCCCATGGCTGAAGATCAAATTCCCAAAACCCATCTACAATTCCACACGCCAAATGACAGAGATCAATAGAAGCTGCGCCTAATCGGCGTACACCTTGAGTGATATCGGTAAAGGTTTTAAACAAAGCCATATTGGCTTCCCATTTTTCACCATGCTCATAACCAAATCCCGTCACCAGGAGGCTTCGATCTAATTTTGAATTTTCGGACACTTTAACAGGGGTATTATCCACAAAAGCACCACCCCCGTTTGTTGCTGTAAATAATCGTTTTGAGGGCAGTTCCAGGACAACCCCAATCTCGGGGATACCATTTTTCAAACATCCGATTGAAACGGCAAAAGAAGGGTATCCATGGACAAAATTAGTCGTGCCGTCTAACGGATCAATTACCCATTGATAATTGGAACCTGTTTCATTTGAACCGCTTTCTTCAGCCAGAATAGAATGATCCGGAAATTCGTTAATGATGTTAGAAATAATCACTCCTTCAGATTCTCGATCTATGTCGGTGACTAAATCAGTCCGTCCTTTAAAATCCGGATCTCTGGGTTTGTCCAATGCATTTAGAATTATATCTCCTGCATCCCTGGCGGCTTGTTTAGCGATAGTTAAAAGGTCATTAGTCATAAATAAAAAGGCCCCGTTTTAACGAGGCTATGATTATTTCTTTTCCTTTAACTTCTATTTTTATCATCTTTTCACTACTGCTTCTCTCTTGGGCTGAAGCCCATTATTATGTGATTCTTTAATCCCTACCTTGAAGGGTAGGGTAAGTATTCTTTCAAATCATAACTTAATAGGTGAAGCAATTATTTTAGTTCCAGTTGTTTTTACCAGTTATTTAATGTGAATGGGTTCCTACCAAAACACTTACTTACCCCGACTTTCAAGTCGAGGTTTCTAAGGTCTACATTAAACTGGGCTTTAGCCCAATTATTCATGAAAACCATATTCCCTCATAAATTCATCATACTCTTCCGAGAAAGGAATTCTCCTGTGATGTTCTTCCTGATTACGAATATACTTTCTTACCTTGGGTAAAACTGACTCACTCACAGAAACAGCAAAATATTTATCTTGCCATCCAAATTTTCGTCTTATCAATTTTTCCGAGTTAATCCAAAAAGATGATTCTCCTATTAAAAGTTGTGCCACCTCAGATACAGATTGGTTGGCACCCAGGGAAATCAATATATGTAAATGTTCTTTTCCACCATCAATTGAATCAATATAAATGTCCTTTTTAACTGCGTTTTCCTTGATGTGTTCAATCATCACTTTTTTTACATTCTTTATCAATAAGGGCTGTCTCTTTTTTGTTGTCCAAACAAAATGAATCCAGATTTTAATAAACGCCAATTTATACCTTTCTTTGGGCTAAAGCCCGGATTGGGTTTTGGTTCCTAATCCCTACCCTGAAGGGTAGGGTAATTATTCTTACAAATTTAATCTTAATAGGCGGGGTGAAAATTGATCTTTCAATTCCTATTTTAAAAAGTAGGGTAATTATTTTTTCGATCTCTAGTTTAAAAGGAAGACCAATTATTTTCGTTACTTTTGTTTTTGCTGTCTCAAAGTATCGCAGAGAATTGACCAACCAAAAGGGTAGTACAAGTATTATTCTTCCAATTCCTGTCATAAGGGGTAGCGCAAATATTTTCTTATCGACAACCTTGGTTCTATTAATTATCCCGTATTTTTCGCCTGCGAACCTACCTGCCAGCGTTATCACTTCTGCTGTCAGGCGGCGGACAGGAAGGGAGGGTACTTTTTTAAAGTACTCACTTCGCCCAATTTTCCCGTCTGCTATACTCAATTACTCCAACTTTGCCTTCAGTCACACTCACTTACCCCGACTTTCCCGACTGCCATACACAGCGCGGGTCGGGCAGGCAAGTCGGGGAGTTCTCAAGTTAGCATCAACCTGGGCTTTAGCCAAAACTGGAACATCCATGATGATATCGCGGCCTCCACGGCAACATTTAAAAAATTATCATTTTTGATAGGGGACATGCTTTTGGGCGAAATACTCTTTTGTCATGCCTTTTAAAGCTGTGGTCAGCAGTATAATCGAAATGAGGTTAGGGAATGTCATAATTCCTAAGGCTGCATCGCCAAAGGCCCAGATGGCTTCCAGCTCGGCAATTCCGCCAATAAATACAAACAGCACATAAACCCAGAGATAGGGCATGATTGCTTTTTCTCCAAAGAGATACACGGCCGACCGGTTTCCATAAAAAGACCAACTGATGGCGGTAGAAACAGCAAAGAGCAAGACCGATATGGTAACGATCTTATCACCGAACCCAAAGAGGAAACTCAATCCTTCTTTAAATGCGAAAGAAGTGAGCAAACTACTGTTAAAGAGTTCACGTCCCTGGAAAATCCCAGCATCTAAGGCCATTTTGGCTTCTTCAAGAGAAGAGGCTGTGATATTCACAAAGAATTCTGTGTGTTTCCAGGCACCGGTTGATATGATGACCAATCCTGTCATGGTGCAAATGATCAGTGTATCAATGAACGGGCCTAGCATGGCAACGGCGCCTTCCCGAACTGGATATTTTGTTTTGGCAGTTGAGTGAGCAATGGCGGCAGATCCCTGGCCGGCCTCATTGGAATACAACCCACGTTTGATGCCCCATAACATGGTCAGCAGGATTCCACCACCTGTACCGGCAACAGCCGCAGGTGGATTGAATGCCATGGAAATAATCAGCGAAAAACTCTCCGCGATCATATCTATATTCGCAATAATAATAAGAGATGCTGCGATTACATAAACCATTGCCATAATGGGTGCAAGGAAGCCGGTCACATTTCCGATCCTGTTGATCCCGCCAATAATGACCATGGCGACAATACCAGCCATGGCGATACCGTTGATGAACTGAAGGATGGAAACTTCAAAACCGGACCAGATTTCGTGGTGTGTGGTAAGAAAATGAGTTTGCCCAACCACATTTGCCACTTCCGAATAGATCTGGTCAGATACCGTAAAGGACTGAATGGCATTCCCTGTGGCGAAGGAGCAAATCACCGCAAAAGCAGCAAATGCAACAGCCATCCATCGCCATTTTTTGCCTAAACCATTATCAATCGTGTACATGGGGCCGCCGGCTGTTTTTCCTAATGCGTCCATCTCACGGTATTTCAGAGACAGCGTACATTCTGCATATTTCAGGGTTGTGCCGAAAAAGGCAGTCACCCACATCCAAAATAGTGCACCGGGACCACCATAAAAGATCGCTGTAGCAACACCGGCAATATTGCCGATCCCAACGGTGGCAGAGAGAGCCGTCGTGAGCGCTCTAAAATGGTTTAAATCACCCTCGTCTTCAGGGTTGTCGTAAATCCCACGAGTCACATTAATCCCATGGCGTAAATAACGAATTTGCGGGAATCCCAGTTGGAGGGTCGCATAAATCCCAGTCCCCACAAGAACCAGAACCATCAACGGAACAGGGGACTGACTGGGAAATGTCCAAACTGCTTCAAAGGTGCGCAGCCCGAATGCATACATTATTAAAATAATAATACCGAAGGTAATTAACCCGGCTTTTTTCCTGTTCATGAAGTCTCCAATGTTTTGAAATAGAAGGGGCGGAGTTTAGAACGATGACGGTTTATCCACAAACCGTTTATTTTATTATGAAAGAATGTTATTCGTCAGCCAGCGTGATTGCCGATTTAAATGTTTGATTGACAAAATCCACCCAGGATTTACCTTTAACTTTAAACTTATAGCCATTTTTATGTTTATAGTCCCAATAGCCTGTATAAGTGGCCTCCGTCAAACCGGTTGGCTGAAGACGGGTTAAATATTCCTCTTCACTCATATCCTGGAACGTATGAAGAATATTATCCATTCCAAGGATTTCTTCATTGGTATAACCAATTAATTCTTTCCACTCCCCTTTGAGGTGGACCAATCTGATAAATGGTTTTTTATCAACAATGCCGAATTTGCCATCGGCGAACCAATGGGCCCCAAGGTTGCTGATACCCTGCAAGGCTGTTATATCTTTAATACTATCATTTAAAGATATCAACGCATTCGTCAGGGACTCCAGGAGTTCAACATTGTTAACGGGTTGTTGAACTCGTAATTTGATGGCATATTTTGCCGGGATTGTATTGGTACGTTTCCAATTGGAAATCGCCTGCGTCGTTACACCAAAATATTGGGCGACATCCTTTTGCCGGCGAATCCGGTGGTTCTCATACATGTAGTCTAATAGTTGATCGAAGGTCATTTATTCCTCATTTAACCCCGCAAGCTTAGAAAATGTGCAGGTAATAAACAATTCCTGAAATGCTTAATTAATTGGTCATACAAAAAATTTCAATTAGATTTAGACGCATGTCCTTTAAAACAAAAATAAAATCTTTTCCATTTGCTGGAATATTATGTGCCTTCCTACTGGGTATTTTTGCCAGTTGGCTTCCGGGTTGGGTCGTCACCTTATTGATAGTTGGTTCGCTGACCTTTATGCTCCTTCGATGGCGACACCTTTATTATATCGGATTCCTGGTTTTATTTCTCTTCGGATATTCACAAACTGAAATTCGCAAATCAGGGATCGATAAAAATTTCAAAGCAGCCAAAGCCCTGAATGATTCCAATGTTTCTGTTTCCGGTACAGTGCAAGAAATTGTTGATCGTGAAAAGGGACAACGTATTCTGTTGGCCAACCCTCACATCGAGTTAGATACACTCGAAATACTATTTCCCTCAATTTTATTGTTTACTGAATCACCAACCGGTATTGAAAGGGGCATGGATATTTCCACAAGTGGTCAGTTTTACGCGATTCAGGGACCGCGAAATCCCGGTGAATTCGACTTTAAATCTTTCTACGGCAGAAAAGGTATTTATGGAAGATGTTATGCGGATGAAGATGCAAGAGTCGAAATCAATGCATTCTATGTCAATTTGGTCCAACGGACGCAGGCATGGATAAAAAATTTATTTTTTGAAAAGGTGGGAAGCGAATATGGACTATTATCAGCTTTGATCCTTGGGGATAAAACATCCGTCGACCCGGAAATTCGGGAAAACTTTGCCGATACAGGCGTTATTCATGTTTTGGCCGTCTCGGGACTGCATGTGGGGTATGTGCTGATTATTTTAATGGTCATTGCCAAATTATTCCGCCTCCCATGGGGATGGGACCGTCTGCTCATTGTCATTGGATTATGCTTTTTTTGTTTTCTTACCGGGGGAAAACCGAGCGTGATTCGCGCCAGCCTGATGGCAGGAATATATATTTTGACCCCGATCGTTAATCGCCGGGGGAACTTATGGAATACGATATTCTTTTCCGCATTTCTCATTTTGGTTTTTGACCCCTTATATATTTTAGATCTTGGTTTTATTTTTAGTTATACGGCCGTTTTGTCGATCGTCACATTTTACACATTGATCCAGAATATTCTCCCTGAGCAGTTAAACGTCGGTGCTGTAAAATCAAAACCAATCCAGTTTCTTTATGGATTATTTTTAGTCTCATTGTCTGCTCAAATCGGAACATTACCGATTACGGCATATTACTTTAATCGAATTCCCATCATTTCCCTCGCAGCCAATGTGGTTATCGTACCGATCATTGGCATTTTAGTCGCGATTGGGTTTTGTATTCTTTTCTTCGGATGGATTCCCATTTTAGGCGAATTAATCGGCCAGAGCGCCTGGTTCATTACCCAATTCATATCTTGGATAGCAAATTATTTTTCGAAAGTGCCATTCGCCTTTATCGAGGTTCATCAATTTGGCCTTTTCGGGATCTTAATCTATGTTATTTCGCTGTGTGGCGTTTTTCTGTATTTTATCCCGAAATTCAAAAAATATTCACTTTTTCCAGGTTTAACTTTGACCGCACTCCTGGTATGGGAAACAGGTACTTCAAACAAGTGCTTGGATGTCATTTATTTAGATGTGGGGCAGGGGGATGCGATTCTCGTTCGACTCCCCAATAAAAAAACAATGTTAATTGATGGGGGTCAAAAATTTGGAAACCGTGATTACGGATCACTAGTGGTTAACCCGGTCATGAACTATATGGGCGTAGACAGAATTGATTGGCTGGTTATGACTCATCCCCACAGCGACCATATCGGCGGATTAATAACGGTGGCCGATTCTTTTCCTGTAGATACCGTATTTGATTCCTACCTCGATTACGATTCATGGGTGTATCAAGAAATCAAATCAAAATTAAGTGCGGCCAGTGCATTTTACTGCCAACCGATTCCGGGTGAAGTTCGACATTTAGATCAAAACCTGTATTTAGAATTTTTTACCCCGGACTCAAATTTTATAAAAAGAAACAGTGTCACCAATAATGCGAGTATTGTCATGAAATTGGTTTTTGGAAAAACGTCATTCCTTTTTACCGGGGATATGGAATTAGAAGGGGAGCATGAGTTGGTTCAATTTGAAGCTGCGCTAAAGTCCGATATACTCAAAGTGGGACATCATGGTTCAAAAACGAGTTCGTCGGAAATGTTTATTCAATGGGTGAATCCAGAAATAGCAGTTGTCTCAGTGGGTTATAAGAACAAATTTCGACACCCATCAAATGATGTTTTAGAAAGAATTAGTCAGTATGCAGAAAAAATCCACCGTACAGATCAATCCGGCGCTTTGTGGCTGCGGTCAAACGGATCTGAAATATGGGAAGTAAATTGGAAATAATCGCCGGTGTTGATGAAGCAGGACGGGGCCCCTTAGCCGGCCCGGTTGTGGCAGCAGCCGTCATTTTACCTGAAGATCATAATATTGAGGGGTTGGCAGACTCCAAAAAACTTACACCCAAAAAACGGGAGAAACTATTTGATGAAATCAAGGCGGTTTCAGACGTAGGAATCGGAATTGTCTCCCATAAAACAATTGACAAAATTAACATCCTGCAAGGCACGTATAAAGCCATGCGTAAAGCTTTAGGGGGCCTGAGTCAAAAACCAGATAAGGCCCTGATTGACGGATATGCTCTTCCGGATCAAGTGATTAAAAATGAAGGCATTATCGATGGCGATAATAATGTCGAATCAATTAGCGCTGCTTCCATTATAGCTAAAGTGACTCGGGATAGAATAATGAAAAGCGTGGACCCCATATTTCCGGAGTTTGGATTCGCAAAGCATAAAGGCTATGGCACGAAAGAGCACATGGCGGCATTGAAAGAATTTAAAGCAACGCCAATCCATCGTAAATCTTTTGAACCGGTTAAAGCGAATTTACCCAAGATGCGGTGGTTGAAAACCGCCAGAAGAGTCGGTGAATTGGGAGAACAACTGGTCGCACTCCAATATTTGAATAATGGCTATCAGATTGTTGAAATGAACTGCACTTGCAGTCATTATGGTGAGTTGGATATTGTTGCTGAAAAAAATGGCCAATGGATTTTTGTTGAAGTCAAAACAGCGACGAAAGATCAAATGGGAGGGCCCGCATTAAAAGTGGATCAATCTAAACTTCTGAAGCTGGAATCAGCCATACAATATTATTTATCGGAACAGGATGATGATAGGGACGTTCGCTTGGATGTTGCCACCGTCATGCTCAGTAAAACGCCAATTATCAAAAACTATAAAGGAATCAGTTTAGACTAATATATGGAATGCTATTGACAATAAAACGTAAATATGTGAAACGTAATGTTATCCATTTACATAATTACGTGAGCATGTTTCAAAGTTAGTTGAAAAAGGGAAACTCATGAGATTTAAGATTGATTTAATTGTATTAGCTACGATTTAATCTGACACATTTGGCAATAAAAAGTGGTGGC
>CAYFJU010000062.1:0-20283 GCA_964343505.1 uncultured bacterium | reverse complement strand
GAGATAAATATTTTCCCCCAAGTTCCTTTTCCCCTGCGCTCTCGCTAATAGGGGAGAATTTAAGAGGGGTCGTTTTCGAAGTTCTAATTAATGATATTGGCGTAAATTCGAGTATGGAATTTTTCCTCGCAATCCTTGTTATCGGCGTGGCCATATTGGGTATGTCCATTGGGGTCATTTTCAATCGCAAACCACTCCAAGGCTCCTGCGGTGGTGTGGCCAGCGATTGCGTCTGTCTCAAGGGCGGGACTTGCGATGACCCATCCCAGAAACCGGAGGTTGATCATGGATAAGGACAATAAGTATGAAATCGCCCGACGCAGGGTTAAAGATAAATTGGATTTTTACTGCCACCTGGCTACCTATGTGGTTGTGTGCACCTTCCTTTATTTTATCAATATGAAAACATCACCGGGATACGATTGGTATGTATGGCCCGTCATGGGCTGGGGAATTGGTGTGTTCTTCCACGGATTGAATGTCTTTGTCCTTGGTAAACATTCTGGGGTAGTGGATCGGATGATCCAAAAAGAAATCGATAAAATGCATGATTAATTAACCGTCAGCATCCCGGACGATGCAATAGATCTGAGTTGATCGTCTTTTTCTTATAAAATCCAAAAAGCCCCAAATCCAAATCCACTAGAGTAAATCCTTCTTAAGGATTGCAACGAGGAGTGCTTGTCCGCCGAATGGCGGATACGAACCGTTGCAGGCCAATTATTTAGAAATAATTTCTGCCTATACTGCCGTTCCGGCACCCGGACGCCTTGTTCATCATTTCAATCCCCCAATTTGAAAAATAACGGAGACTGAAGCTAATTAACAATCGGCATCCCCGACGATACCACGGACTTAAACTGTCCTTCCCCTTCTTTTATAATCCAAAATGCTTCAAAGCCTTTCAGGTTTTCAACCAATTTTAATCCCGCATCAACTGACATTACATTTAAAGTTATGGGGGGGCAATAGTAGCTAAAGTTGTTTGCATTATTTTGACGGTTAAGAGTAACTTTTGGTGAAAATCATACATTAATGAAATTTGGCGATAATTATGAAGATTTCAATAAAACCGATTCTATTGCTTTTACTCTTTATCCTCTTAAACTGTTCAGATAAAACCATAACCGAGCCATTAAGAAATATTGTAGATGAATCAATTGTTCAAGATGTCAATTCCATTAATCAATTTAATAATTCTAAAAATAGAGAAAAGTGTTGTCAATTTTGGTTTCCAACTATTGATGACTATTTCACAAATTCTTCATATGAATGTACTATCTATTTTTCCTTTGAGGGGTTTGAATGTGCAAAGTTATGGGCTGAATACCATCACAACCCAGACCCCTATGTTCATATGAATTGTGCACCGGGTGGTGAGCCAGAAATTCCCTCAAATGTACCACCAGTTTTAGGGCTAACAGGAATGACTATAGATTCTAATCCACATTTAAGTTGGACTTATACTTACTCTCATTATATTCAAATTGAGAGAAAAATTGGCGACAATTCGTGGACAACATTACTTTTACAAAATAATAGAGCAAATGGAAACTCTACTGTTAATTTGCCCCCGAATCCAAATTTTACGGATACAAGTATTAACCTAAACCAGATTTCAGAACCAATTTCTTATAAAGTGAAAACAAAGTTATTTAATGAATTATCTGTAGATAATGAAATCATAACCTACCAACCACAAGGAAATAATTCCATCTTTGTCATTATTTCTGGCCCAAACCAATTAAACACAATTCAATGGGGCACGTTTTTTGCAAACGTCACAAATGGTATTCCCAATTATGATTATGAATGGTGGAAATACCAAGAATGTAATGATGATGATCGTGATTCTAAAAATGGATCTCGTACACTTAATTGTGGTCGGTGGATTAGATTAAATTTTACTGATCAATCAATAATTGCAAATGGTAATATCCCTGGATTTAATTTAAAAGTGATTGTAAATGATCTAAACGGTAACTCTGCATACGATTACCATTTTGTGAGAGTTCCGATTCCTTAAAATGGTATTCTAAATTATTATCCAGAAATCCTCGATGAATTATATAATACGCCTTTTCACCCTTACTGTTTTTATTTCATGCACTTCAGTGGAGTCACCCGAGGTGGAAACCCTAAATGCCAAAGTTAAATTGTTTATCTACCCTAATATTGGAACACCATCAACCAATTACGCATTTGGTATGAACAGTTTAATTATTGAAAATGATAAAAATTTAAATGACGGCCCATACTTCTATCGTCTGGATTTTGAAAGAGATGGCATCTTTGATACTGAATGGACTGATATTTTTTCTGAAAAATTATTTTACAAAAATTATTCTGAAATCGGAAAGCACTGGATAAATATTAAAATTAAAAATGTTGATGGACATACGGGCTTAGACAGTGTTTGGGTTTACACAACCGATTTATTCAGGTTGGCAGATAGACCTGAAAATATGACGATGGAAAATATAGATTGGAATAAAAGTGTTTCTAGTCAGATTGCATTTGTAAGCCGAAGTACTTTTCGATTTGGTTGTATCTTTACTTATGATGTAATAACAAAGGAAATAAAACAGATTACCAATGAAAAGAACCATGACGATGGCTTAGGAAATCAAGTTTATGCCTATGATTTCCCTCAATGGTCAAATGATGGTTCATTATTATCATTTAGAGGAAATGCAAAAGATTCCAACGCAATTACAGCATTAAACTTAAATACTGGGATTGAAAAGATTTCTCATAGAAGTGATTCATTCAATATTGAATTCAGTGTGTTTTCCCCGGACGATAAGTTTATTTTGGATTATAACGGTAAAGTTTGGGATTTAGTGAATGATTCGGTTTATACTTATTTCCCCAATTTATCCGGGTATCCTGCCTGGGATAGAAAATCCAATAGTTTATATATTTTATCGAAAAATTACATTTTGAATAAAATAGATTTTTCTACGAAAGAGGTTATTGAAACAGAGAAATTTCATGTACCGACAATAATCGGGGCTAGTATTTCAAATATTGAGTTGGTAAATAAAATCCTATTGATCGGGTATGGAAATCAATACTTCGGTATTTATTCATTGGAAACAAAAACATTTTTGACTGTCAGACCGGATGGGTTGGATCAATCAAATAACAACGGGGGATTAAAAATGTGGTGGCCAAGTTTTAATCAGGATGCAACTCTCATTGCCTTTGAAGGACAGGATCAATCAGATATCCGCAAAACGATTTGGGCGATTAAATTCCCTTCTGACTTTTAATGGTTAATCGGCATCCCCGGTGATGCTACGGACTTAAACTGTCCTTCCCCTTCTTTTATAATCCAGAATGCTTCAAAGCCCTTCAGGCTTTCAACTAATTTTAATCCCGCGTCAACTGTCATTACATTTAAGGCTGTGGCCAGGGCGTCTGCATCCATACAGGTTGGGCCGATAACTGTTACGGAAGAAATATTGGACTGAAGGGCCAGCCCGTTGCGGGGATCGATAATATGAGAATAGGTCTTGCCCTCATATTCAAAAAAATTGCGGTAATTCCCGGATGTGGCCATGGCCCTGTCCGCCACACGGACGACAGCATAAATATCCTCTCCGGGGAAACTCCCGGCCAAGGGTGTATCAATGCCAATCCGCCAGTCTTTACCTTTAATGTTTTGCCCGGCGGTTCGCACCTCACCGCCGATTTCCACCATAACATTTTCAATACCTTTTTCCGCAAAATATTCGAATAGTTGGTCCACACCCCACCCTTTGGCAATGGCATTCAAATCTATCATTTGTCCCTGAACTGATTTCTGCAAAATACGGTTATCCAAAATTATTTTTTTATAACCGACTTGTTCCATGGCTGACCGGATCTGGTCACTGCCGGGGGGCATCCACTGCTCTTCCCCGCCGCCCCGCCGCCAGGCCAACACGGCCGGCAGAATGGTTACATCCAAAGCGCCGTCTGTGACCTCTCCCCAGTGAACGGCACGGCTCACAACCGTTGCAAACCCTGGAGAAATAAGCATCTCCTCACCCGGTTGGCTCTCGTTGAATTTGGTAATCTCACTGTCCAAGCGGTAAGTGGACATTTGCCGGTCGATCTCAGCCAAAATGGAATCTAAATCAGATTGGGTTGAACCAAGGTCAAATTCAGTATTTAATTCAGGGACGATCCGTATGGAATAAGTGGTCCCCATCGTTTTGCCAAAAATTTCAATATTCTGCTTGGGTTGATCACACCCGCCAATCCATATTAGAACAAGAAAGCCCAACAGGTGTCGGGCTTTTTTAAAATTTGTCATATGGTTTGGTTTAACCAAATTTATCATAATCGATCATTTCCTCTTCAACGCCCAAATCATACAGCATCTTATCCACCGCATCGATCATCATGGGTGGCCCGCACATATAATATTCAATTTCAGTGGGGTCTTCATGGTTTGCCAAATAAAGATCATGGGCGGCTTGGTGGATGAAGCCAGTTGGGCCCTCCCAATTATCTTCGGGCATCGGTTCAGACAAGGCTACGGTATAAGTAAAATTCGGATGTTCCCTTTCAAGTTTAAGAAAATCTTCATGATAGAACATTTCCCGTACGGACCGGGCACCGTAGTAGAATGAAACTTTTCGCTTCGTTTTTTGGGTATCCAAAAGATCAAATAGATGGCTGCGCATGGGCGCCATTCCTGCCCCGCCGCCGATATAGACCATTTCCCGGTCTGAATCCTTGGCAAAGAATTCGCCGAATGGGCCCGAGATGGTCACCTTGTCCCCCGGCTTTAAATTGAAAATATATGAAGAGGCAATCCCCGGGGACACATCATGCCACAAAGCAGGCGGTGGTGTGGCAATCCGCACGTTGAGCATGACGATATTCCCCTCAGCAGGATGGTTCGCCATGGAATAAGCCCGAAAGCAATCATCTTCATTATTGGCGGTCACATCCCAAATATTGTATTTATCCCAGTCGGGATGGTATTCATCTTCAATTTCAAAATTTTTAAAACTGAGGTTGTGGTATTCAGGAATGTCAATCTGGATATAACCCCCGGCCTTGAAATCCAGGACCTCCCCTTCCGGCAATTCCAGGATCAATTCTTTAATAAATGTGGCCACATTTTTATTGGAGCGCACCGTGCATTCCCATTTGCGAATATTAAAAATTTCATCGGGGACATGGATATCCATATCCTCTTTAATCTTCACCTGGCAGGCCAGGCGCCAATTATTCTTGGCATCCTTGCGGTTAATGTGTCCTGTTTCTGTGGGCAGGATTCCACCACCCCCTTCATTCACCTGGCATCTGCACATGGCACAGGTACCACCGCCACCACAGGCGGAGGGAAGAAAAATACTTTCATTCGCCAAAGCTGATAGCAACGTTGAACCCGGACGTGTAACGATCGATTTATCGTCATCATCGTTGATCTTGATAGTCACATCACCCTGGGGCAACAGTTTCGATTCTGCAAAATTCAGGATTAAAACCAGGATCAAGATTACCCCGGTAAAAACAGCAATACTGAGTACAGCCAATGCCATTAGAGGTCAATCCCCGAAAATGCCATGAAGGCCATGGAAAGTAATCCTGTCAGGAGCATGGTGATCCCTAAACCGCGGAGTTTTGCCGGCACGTTTGAATACCGGAGTCGATATCTAATGGATGCCATAGATGCAATCGCTAAGAACCAGCCTAACCCTGAACCAAATCCGAAAACGGTTGATTCCATAAAGGTATAATCCCGTTCAACCAAGAATAATGATCCGCCCAGAATGGAACAGTTCACCGCAATGAGGGGCAGGAAGATTCCCAGGTTATGGTACAGGGTTGGGGAAAAACGATCCAGGATCATTTCCACCAATTGGACCATGGCTGCAATCACAGCGATAAAAACGATAAAGTTTAAAAAGCTCAAATCCACATTGGGGAAGCCGGCCCATGACAGGGCACCCTTTTGTAAAAAATAATGATGAATGGCCCAGTTCGCCGGTGCCGTAATGGTAAGGACGAATGTAACTGCCAAACCCAATCCAATGGATGTATCCACTTTTTTGGAAATCGCCAGGAATGAACACATGCCTAAGAAATAAGCTAAAAGAATATTTTCAACGAATACAGCTTTGGTGATGAGGCTGATATAATGTTCCATATCCTATTCTTCCTCGATCTTTGCCGCAATGCGCTGGACCCAAACGATGAGTCCCAAGATGATGAATGCACCAGGGCTCAATACCATGAGACCCATATTTTCATAACCGGCGGCGTAAAATGAATCGGGAATCACTTGGAAACCAAATACAGTGCCGCTGCCCAGTAATTCCCTGAAAAAGGAAACGCCAATGAGAATCATACCGTATCCCAATCCGTTGCCCAAGCCATCCAAAAATGAGCGCCAGGGATCGTTTTGCATGGCGAATGCTTCCGCCCGTCCCATGACAATACAATTGGTAATAATCAGCCCAACGAATACAGAAAGCTGTTTGCTGATATCATACATGTAAGCCTGTAAAACCTGATCCGTTAATATCACCAGGGATGCGATAACGGCCAACTGAACAATAATTCTCACCTTGCCCGGGATTAAGTTTCTCAGCATAGCGATGACGGTATTTGAAACGGATAAAACAGCTACAACAGCTAAAGTCATGACCATAGCTGTATCCATTTTCACCGTAACCGCCAAGGCAGAACAAATGCCCAATACCTGGAGTGTGATGGGGTTATTGTTCATCAAAGGGTCGTTGAGAACAGCTTGTGATTTTTTACTCAGCAATCCCATCAAGCGCCCTTCCCGGCTCGAATCCGTTGAAAAAATGGCTCATAAGTTTCCAGGTCTCGGAGCAGGAAATTATTCAATCCCTTGGCTGTCATGGTGGCGCCGGAAATTCCGTCTACCTGGTGGTAGGCATCGGATGATGATTCATCCACAGTGCCCTTTATGGCCTGGATGCCCACCAATTCTCCGGAATCGTTCACAAACCGTTTTCCATTAAAATTATTCTGGAACCAGTCTTTTTCCACTTCACCGCCTAAACCCGGCGTTTCACCATGCTTATAAAAGGTAATCCCTTTGGCCGTGGCGCCGTCAGCTTCTACAGCGAAATAGCCGTACAGGGTAGACCATAATCCTTTACCCGAAATAGGAATGGCATAGCCATCTATCTTGCCCTGCATCGTTTTAATATAGACGGGATGAAGATCCGCGTCCACTTCCGGGTTGATATCTTCCGGTGTTTTACCGGCAACTGTTTCACCCTTATTATTCACCACAATGCCGGAAATATAATCGTCAAAAATAGATTGTACTGTTTCCGGGGTCCAGGGATTCTCTTCGGATGGGGCGAATTCCAATGAGCGTAAAATATTTTTCTTAATATCAATTTCGATATTGAGATCCTGCTGATCCTTCAATGCTGTGGCTGCCAGGGATAATAAAAATCCTAGTATCACCGTTACTACGGCGGTGAATATTAATGTATAAGAATTACTGCGCATAGCGAGCCACTCTGCGTTTAATGTTAGCCTGGATCACAAACCAGTCAATAAGAGGTGCAAATGCATTTAACAGCAGGATTGCCAGCATGGTCCCTTCCGGATAGGCCGGGTTGATGGATCGGATGATTACCGTGAGCATCCCAAACAGGAGGCCATATACCCAACGCCCCTGGTTTGTATGACAACCCGTTACCGGTTCTGTCGCCATAAAAGCCATTCCAAATAAAAATCCACCCATGACCAAATGGTAATGGCCCGGCAGAGTCAACATAGTATTGGATGAAAAAGGCGCCATTAAATTGGTTAGAAATGCTGTTCCAAATAATCCAAGTAAAGCACCGGCCATGACGCGCCAGTTGGCGATCTTGGTAATGACCAAGAATAAGGCGCCGAAAATAATGAGTAATTTACTCGTTTCACCGATAGAACCGGGAATCCAGCCCATAAACATATTCCACCAGGAAAAATCGAATTCGGTAACGCCGCTCAATAAGGATTCAGCATTCTGGCTCACTTCTGCTGCTGGCACCGCAAGTGCGGTTGCGCCGGAATATCCATCAGGGCCCACGACCCAAACTTTATCCCCGGAGATACGCCCGGGATAGGTGAAAAATAAAAAGGCCCGTGCCACCAACGCAGGATTGAAAATATTCATGCCCACGCCGCCGAAAATTTCTTTCCCGATGACGATGCCAAAAGTGGTGGCAATGGAAACTTGCCACAGCGGTATGGAAGCTGGCATGACCAAGGGAATCAGTGAACAGGTGACTAAAAATCCTTCACTGATGGGATGTTTGCGCACAATGGCGAACAGGATTTCCCAAAATGCGCCGGTGATAAAAGTGACAAGTATTATGGGAAAAATTGTATTAAAACCGTACCAGAAGTTTTCTCCATTGGTGCGTTCGATTCCCATGGCGATGCCATTTTGAACGCCCACATTCATAGCGCCAAAAATGTATAGCGGCAACAGGGAAATGACGACCAGGATCATCACCCGTTTGGTATCAATACTGTCGCGAATATGGGGCCCCGATTCAGTCACCTCATCGGTGCTGAAAAGGATTGTATCGGTAGCTTCGAACAACGGGTAGAGTCTTTCTAGGGCGCCGCCTTTTTCAAAGCGGTGGGCGTTGTCATCCAAAATCTTGCGAAGGAATTTCAGCATTTAGCCTTCCTTCTCCATGAGATCCAACCCCTGGCGGATCGTTCCGCCCACATCAATCTTGCTGGGGCAGGCAAATGAACACAAGGCAAAGTCCTCTTCATCACACTCCATAATGCCCAACTGTTCCATCTCTTCAATATCCTGGGCCAGAATCGCACGATAGAGGGCGTTGGGCAGGACATCCATGGGCAGGACATTCTCCCAGGCATTGATGGGCACCATGTAGCGTTCACTGCCATTATTCAGGGTATTGAATGAGAAAAGGTTTTGGCCAAACCTGAGAAAGGCATTGGTCAAACTATAACGACTGGTGGATGAACCGGGGTGCAGCATGCCCATGAATTCCCGTTCTCCGCCTTCCGGGACCACAGAAACGGACGAATCATAAAATCCTAAATAACCCTGCAGTTCGGATTTACTTCCTGTAAGGACATCACCGGAAATAATTCTTTGGTCACCCACATTTAAGTTATCCTGCAACAGCGTGTCGAGTTGAACACTCATGCGTGATTTGATATGGGTGGGGTTCTTCACGCCAGGGCCACCCACGGTTGTGAATAAGCTCGGATCATATTTTCCGGTGAGAAAGAATGTCCCGATGCGCACCACATCCTGGGCATTCACTGTCCAGACGACATCATGTAACCCCAATGGTGCAATATGGTGAATCTGAATACCCACATTCCCCGCCGGATGGGGACCGGCAACAGTATGGACTTCCGCACCCTGCATTTCAAGGAGTGTGTTGGAAATGGTATTTTCATTTATGGATAAATGAACGTTACCACTGGTCAATTTTTGGAGTGCATGGATGCCCGCCTGGAATTGCGGCAGCCTTCGCCGTAGAGCTAAATCAAGATTGACTGAAAGGGGTGCTGTATTCCATCCGGAAATAAAAATATCTCTGGGTGTATCACTGGGATTGGCTACTTTATTGAAGGGGCGCCGGCGAATGAAGGGAAACATATTTCCTTTCAATAGTGCCGATAAAACCTGACTTCTGTCAAGGGCTCGAATTTCAGCCGGGCGGAATGAATCGAATGATTCCGTTTCTTCCTGTTCAGCTAATTCAATTACAATTTTTTCAATGACACGGCGGGGACCAAATTGGATGGAACTAACGGCGCCTGCGCCCGGTGAGGGGTATGAAATTTCAGGATGTGTTTTACAGCGGAATAAAGAGGATCCAATTTTCACCCTATCCCCTTCCTGAACAAGGAGCTTTGGTTTTAAACCGCGAAAATCCGTTGGTTGAATGGCAACTGATTTGGGCTTCAATCCTTTTTGGACTTCATTGCTGGGGACACCGGCGATGCGGATATTATGCCCTTTTCTTATAGTTAAATCAGCCAACTTCTTTCCCCAATGGCCATATTAATGATTACATCCCCTGAAATATTACTAAAGAATCACTGATCCAATTAGCAACCGGACCAAAGTACCAACCGAAAACAAATGTTGGTATCGCCAAAGCCAATAACAAAACAGTCACAAGATTAGAAGCGGGCATGGTCACAGTTTCACTTCGTTTCCCATCCAAATACATATGTTTGACCACCCGAATGTAATAATAGAGTGATACGACACTATTAATCGCACCAACAATGGCTAGCCAATAGTACTGTGTTCCTGCTTCAATCACTGCGGCGAACAGGTAGAACTTTCCGATAAATCCAGCCGTTGGGGGCAAGCCGGTCAAGGAAAGCATAAATAAAGTCATGACAGCACCAATGAAGGGCATTTTCCATCCTAAGCCATTATATTGGTCGAAATCTTCACCGCCCGTTTTGCCTTGAACATAAATCACCACAAAGAAAGCGCCCAGGTTCATAAATAGATACATCAGGAGGTAAATCATGATACCATATACACCGGCCTGGGACATCAATGGCAGGGCCATCATCATATATCCGGCATGGGCGATACTGGAATAGGCCAGCATGCGCTTCACGCTATTCTGCTGGATGGCCACCAGGTTACCAACGGTCATGGTCACCGCCGCCAGAATACCCATGAGCTGGGGCCAGGGAATACTATTAATTGCGGTCCACGATTCGGACGCCAAGGCTGTGCTGTCTCCCAACACCTGGTTGAAAAATCGGATCAACATGGCAAACCCGGCCGCTTTGGGCGCTACTGATAAATAGGCGGTAATGGTTGTGGGTGATCCTTCATAAACGTCCGGTGTCCAAAAATGAAATGGAACAGCGGATATTTTATAGCCAAAACCCGCTAAAATAAATACGGCGGACAAAATCAGGGCTAAATTTGATTCCGGCCCTAAGCCGGCAATGGCGGCCTGCATTTCAAAAAACTTGGTTGTCCCCGTTAAGCCAAACAGGATACTCAGGCCATAGAGCATGATGCCTGAAGAAAATGCGCCATAAATCACATATTTTAAAGAAGCTTCATTACTGTGGGGATTTTTCTTAAGGTATCCGGCCAAAAAGAATGACATGATAGATACAACTTCCAACGCTAGGTAAACCATCAGCACATCGATCGCCGCCGCCATCAGGAATAATCCAAAAGCCATAATTGCTATGATGGAAAAATATTCCCCAACCCGGTAGTCCTTGAGTTCATCACTGTTAAAACTCATGAGAACGACAGCAGCCGTTGAAATCAATACCAATACTTTAAAGAATTCGGAGAAGGGATCCAGGGCAACGGTGCCCATGAACAGGTCTGAGACGGCGCTGCCGCCAATGCGGATGGCTAACAGGGTTAGGGCCAAACCACCGAGAACCCACCAGGCTACTTTAAAGGATTCCTCCTTACGGTAGAATAAATCGGCGATAACGGCCGCCAATACCGTAACGGTCAGAATGAGTTCCGGCCAGAAATGAGCTAAGCTGTTGAGATTGCTCATGCAGATTTCCTACATCGCAGCGGCGAGTCCGCCGAGGGACACCACTTGATCGATCAATACATTCAAGGTTGCTGAAACCATATCCAGGAAAGGCCGCGGATAGACGCCCAGAATCACCGTAATCACAGCTAAAGGAGCGAGGGTAAACAGTTCGCGTCTATTGATCTCCGGCAGGTCATTATATTTTTCATTGGCCGGACCGAAGAAGATGCGCTGAAAAGCCCATAGGAAATAAGCTGCGTTGAGTAAAATGCCGATGGTGGAAATAATCACAATCGCTTTAAAAACCGGGAAAGCACCGATGAAGATCATGGCTTCGCTCACGAAACCGCTGAATCCGGGCAAGCCCAGTCCGGCAAAAAAGGCCACTGCCACAAACCCGGTAAAAATCGGCATTTGGGAAGCCAGGCCGCCAAACCCTTCAATATCCCTGTGATGGGCGCGATCATAGATCACACCAACCAGAATAAATAGCATGGCAGAAATGGTGCCATGATTAAACATCTGGAAAACGGCCCCATTGATGCCCGCCTGGGCGCCGATGAGGTTATCGCCATTCATCCCTGAGGCGGCAATGACAGCGGCCATACCTAAGAGTGCGTAACCCATATGGTTCACAGATGAATAGGCCACCAGCTTCTTCAAGTCTTTTTGCGCCAGGGCACACATGGCGCCCCAAATCACATTAATCAGACCCAATACAGCCAAGGCGCCCGCAAACCAGAACACCCCATCAGGCAGCATGGTGTAGTTAATTCTTAAAATACCATAGATGCCCAGTTTCAACAGGACCCCGGCCAAAATAACGGATATGGCCGTGGGCGCTTCTACGTGGGCCAGGGGCAGCCATGTATGGAATGGGAATACCGGAACCTTAATCGCGAAACCGATGAACAGCAGCACCCAAATCACTTTGATGGCGCTCATACCCCACCATAGTACACCGTTCAGTGCGGTGGGTGCAGTTTCCATCAGGACCAGCATGTCAAACGTCTTACCGCAGGTAAAATACAGGGCTAAGATTGCGATAAGCATCAAAACTGAACCAAATAGGGTATAGAGAAAGAATTTAATAGCTGCATATTCCCTCTGGGGGCCGCCCCACATACCAATGAGGAAGTACATCGGTAGCAGCATTACTTCCCAGAAGATGTAAAACAGGAAGAAATCCAGCGCCAGGAAAACACCCATCACACCGGTGTTTAACAGTAAAAACAGCGAGAAATACCCTTTCACTGCTTTATTAATATTCCAGCTGACGAATACACCAATAAAACCAATCAGTGCCATGAGGATCACCATGGGCAGACTGAGACCGTCTACACCCAGGATGTATGTAATGTTGAACGAGGGGATCCATTCAGCCCTTTCCATAAACTGGAATGTGCCGTTGGCCGCATCAAAGATACGCCAGAGGTAAATAGCCAAAGCCAACTGAATTCCGGTGACAGCCGCAGAAACTTGTTTAATCAGTTCTGTTTTGTCACGAGGAATGAGGGCGATGGCAACCATACCGATAACCGGCAGCCAAATGATCCAACTGAGTAAATGATTCATACTTAGCCCTTTATGAAATCTTTATATCGTCTGGATAACCAGAATGATAATCACACCAACCAACGCGAACAGCATATAGTTCTGCAAGCGGCCGGTTTGAACATGTTTTAATTGTTTACCAAATCCTTGCGCGGTACGGCCCACACCATCAACCAACTTTTGATCTAATCCGTCATAGTCTACTCTACCCGTCAGGAATGAGAGCCATTTGGTCACGTGCCCAAATCCATTAATAAAATATTTATCGTATAAATCCCAATCCAGGTAGCCGATGGCGCGGGACAGTTTTAACAACGGTTGATACAAGAAGCGGTTATAATTTTCGTCAAAATAATATTTATTGAAGGAAAACTTGTATAGGAAGCCCATTTTTGCCGTCCAGGCTTCAGCGGAGAGTTTTTTCTTCATATACATGAGATAAGACAACCCAATTCCCAAACCTGCCACCAGCAGGGATAAAGCCATAGCCGGATAATGAGCGTGGTGCACGCCTGCATAAATCTCATGGGCTGTGGGGTTCCCCTGAGCTACCGAATCTCGAGCTTTGATCAATTCTTTAAACCAACCGTGATCGGATATTGGATTCAAATATGGCAGGGTGTAAAAAATGAAAAAACTCAGTCCGGCCAATAAGACTAATGGGAATGTCATTACTTTCGGTGATTCATGAATCCCTTTAAACACTTTCGGCATTTTGGGTTCACCGTGGAAAGTCATGAAAATAAGTCTGAACATATAAAAGGCGGTGATCGCCGCTGCGCCGAACCCGAATACGGGTAACAGAAAATGCTGCCCATGGTGCTGGGCAAAGGACAGGGTCCCCGCCAGGATTGCATCCTTAGACAAAAATCCAGAGAAAAACGGCACGCCGGAAATGGCTAACGTGGAAATAACCATGGTCCAATGGGTAATGGGCATTTTTGATTTGAATCCGCCCATATTGCGCATGTCCTGGGGATCCGTATCATGATCGTGGAGGTCATGCAAGGAATGATGCATGGCATGGATCACGGAACCGGAACCATAAAATAAACAGGCCTTAAACATGGCGTGGGTCAGGAGGTGAAAAAGGGCCGCCACATAGTTGCCTACCCCTACAGCGAGGATCATATATCCCAACTGACTGACAGTGGAATAGGCCAAAACTTTTTTAATGTCATTCTGCGTGATGGCGATGGTGGCCGCAAATAATGCAGTGAATCCACCCACATAGGCGATTATAGTGAGCGCTTCCGGGGAAAATAAGGGAAACAATCGAACGGTGAGATAAACACCGGCTGCAACCATGGTAGCGGCGTGCATCAAGGCCGATACGGGTGTTGGCCCTTCCATCGCGTCGGGCAGCCAAATGTGCAGCGGGAATTGAGATGATTTCCCTACGGCACCCATGAACAATCCGACACCGGCCAAAGTTAACAGTGTACCGCTGATCATGCCCTGGGAGACACCGGCGAATACATCCTGAAAATTAAACGAACCGATTGCCGTAAACATGAGCATGATACCAATAAAGAATCCGATATCCCCCACCCTGTTGGTTAAAAATGCTTTCATACCAGCTTCGGCCGCGGAATGTTTTTCAAACCAATGGGCGATCAATAAATAAGAGCTGACACCCACCAGTTCCCAAAATATGTAAAGAGAAACGAGGTTATTGGCCAGTACAATACCATTCATTGAAAAGGTAAACAATCCGAGGTAAGCATAATAGCGGCTGTAGCGGATATCGCCCTTCATGTATTCCAATGAAAAGATATGCGTCATACTGGAGATCAGGGCCACCACGGCCAGCATCACGATGGTAATATTATCAATCAAGAATCCCAGTTCAATTTTGAAGGCCCCTAAATCAATCCATGAAAATTGTGCTTCATGGGAAAAATTGGCATCCCAGTTCATAAACATATTCATCAACAGGGACAAGGACAAAACAAGGGTGATTAAGACGGTTCCAACGGATACCCAGTCCCCCTGCCGCGGCAGACGTTTGCCAATGAAAATATTGATCACAAAGGCTGCTAAAGGCAAAAACAAAATCAGCAGAGAAAAATCGGTAATGACGTTTCCGGTAATCATTGTTTTAGCTCACTTACGTCATCGACATTGATGGTTCGAAAATTGTTAAAAATATTGATAATGATCGCCAGGGCGACCGCCGCTTCCGCCGCCGCCAGGACAATCACAAATAGGGCGTACACATGGCCAGCCATATTCATGCCGCCAAAACGGGCAAAGGCCAGGAAATTGACATTGGCTGCATTCAGAATCAGTTCTACACCCATGAGGACGGCAACACCATTCCGGCGCGTGATTACACCAAACAATCCCAGGGAAAAAAGGACGGCGCTGACAAATAAATAATTGGTTAAACTGTCCATCAGTTTTCTTTCCTTGAAAGTGTGGTGGCGCCGATCAAGGCCCCCAATAACAATAAAGAAGCCACCTCAAAGGGCAGTAAATAATCCATCATGAGCAATCTTCCAATTGTTGCCGTGGTCTCTTCCGGTTCAGTCGCCGCCAATTCATACCAGGGTGTATTGAAAACCATAAATCCTAAAACAGCGATAATCCCCAATACGACCATTGCGCCAATCCCCTTTTGAACGGAGGCATGGCTGATATTAACGGAAGTAATTTTATTGGTAAGCATGATACCAAAAATGATCAGCACCAAGATACCGCCCACATAGACCACCACCTGGACAACCGCAATAAAATCAGCCCATAGAAAAACGTACAGGCCCGTTACACCGACAAAGGTGAACAACAATGCATAGGCCGAATAGAGCAGGCTTTTACTCTGAACCACCATGAAGGCAGATCCAAGGGTAACCCCTACAATCATCCAAAATACGAGATCGACCATTAAGCTTCTGCCTCCGGTTTAGCCGGGGCGGGATTCTTGAGGGCGTCCTTCTGGTCCGGCGTGATTGATTTGGCAAACTGGTAGATCAAATCAGTGCGGTCAAATTCAGAAAATTCATAATCGATGGGATGCTTGGATCCGTTGGGCCCACCCACCATAAAAATACATTCTTCCGGGCAAGGATAAGTACACAGATTACAGTAGCAGCATTCGGACATATCAATTGTGAAGCGGCTCACTACCATCGCTTTATTGGAGCCATTGGAGGTGACACCCACGTGGCCCACTTCCGGTATATCTTCCCCGCGCTTCGGCGCCTTGATGGTATTAATCGTGATACAGTCCACCGGGCAGGCCCGCTCGCATTTGAGACAACCGATGCAATCATCGATATCTACGTGAAGACGGGAACGAATTACATTATAGTTTTCATGTTCAAAACCGATATTACGCTCCGGGCGGGGCCAGCGTTCTTCAGGATACTGAAGGGTTACATTATCCCGTTTAATATTCATCATGTGGCGCCAGGTAATGCGCATCCCTGTCCACAGCGTATTTACGGTTTCATAAATATTCGTGAAGTATTTCGACATGCTTTATCCGAAAATCAATTTCCAAATACCGACGCCAAAGATGTTAAACATGGCAATCGGAATAAATACTTTCCAGCAGACGTGCATAAGCTGGTCCACGCGCAGACGTGGAAAGGTCCAGCGGAACCACATCATGACAAAGATCAGCAGGATGAGTTTGCCCATGAACCAGAATAATCCCCAGGCGGCCGAATCAAACATTCCGGGAATCGGGCTCTGCCATCCACCTAAGAATCCGGCTACGGCCAAACCGCTCACAATCAGCATATTGGCATATTCACTCAAGAAAAACAGGGCCCAGCGGAAACCGGAATACTCCGTCATCCAACCGGCCACCAGCTCAGATTCCGCTTCCGGGATATCAAATGGTGTCCGGTTTGTTTCAGCCACAGCGCTGATAAAAAAGATAAAAAAGGCAATGAAGGTGAATGGATTATTAAATATGATCCAATTGGGTAGAATGCCCCAGACAGTCCCGGTCTGATATTGGATCAAGGCCTGGAGGTTTAGGGTGCCGGCCATCATAATGGGTACGATGATGGATAAGCCGGCGGGAATTTCGTAACTGATAATTTGAGCGGCAGAGCGCATGGCGCCATAGAGAGACCATTTATTATTGGAGGCCCAGCCGGCCATGACGATACCGATTACACCAACGGATCCCACGGCGATGATATAAAATACGCCCACATTGAAATCAGCTACCTGCAGGGTCTGACTAAAGGGTACGGCGGCTAAGCCCATAAAAGCACCAATAAAAATGATGAAGGGCGCCAATTTGAACAATAATTTATCTGAAGTGGCAGGAACCGTATCTTCTTTTACCAGAAGCTTTACCGCGTCTGCCGCAGTTTGGAGCAAGCCCCATTTACCGGCGTGGAGGCCAGGCCCCTGCCCCATGGGCCCGATACGATCCATCATAAAGGCCGAGACTTTCCGTTCCACATAAACAGCAATCATGGCATTCAAAGCCATCACTAAAAAGATTGGGATGCCGGAAATCACAACCGCCAGGATAAAGGCAATCACGGGGAAATCGCCAATTGTGGCGAACCAATTCATCAGTGCATCAACGGTCATCGGTCAATCTCTCCCAATACAATATCTAAACTGCCTAAAATGGCAATCACATCGGAAATCATCCAGCCGCGGGAAATTTCATCCAAACAGGAGAGCGCTGTAAAAGCGGGCGAGCGCATCTTCACTCTCTCCGCCACCGGTGTGCCATCACTGATGATATAGTAACCTAAATCACCGCGGGGACTTTCTGTCCGGCGGTATACGGATCCTTTGGGCGGGCGAATTTTCTTTGGCAGCGCCTGGTGCACATCCCCACCGGGAATATCCTTCAAGGCCTGGCGAATGATTTTGCAACTTTCCTTCACTTCCAGCATGCGCACCCAGTAACGGTCAAAACAATCACCGATGGTGCCAAATTCACCGGTGCCGGTTGGTACATCAAAATCAAAACGGTCATAAATGGAATAGGGTTCATCTTTGCGCACGTCCCAATTTACACCGGAGCCGCGCAGGTTTGGCCCGGTGACGCCGTAACTGACCGCCACATCCGCAGGCAGTACACCCACATCGGCCGTACGCTCAACAAAAATCTTATTGTAAGTCAGCAGTTCGTTATACTCATCAACCTGGGGCTCGAAATAATCCAGGAAACCGATACAGATTTTTTCAAAATCCTTGGGCAGATCATGAGACACACCGCCGACCCACATATAATTATAAAGGAGACGGGCGCCGCAGGTGAGCTCAAACATATCCAGGATGCGCTCTCGGTCACGGAGCATGTACAAAAATGGTGTAAAAGCACCGATATCAAGGCCGTAAACACCCAGGGCCAACAAGTGGCTGGCAATACGGTTCAGTTCCCCCATAATCACGCGGATATAGTCCACGCGCTCCGGCACCTTGATTTCCATCAATTCTTCCATGGCCACCACATAGCCAAAGTTGCTATTCATGGCAGCGAGGTAATCGCAGCGGTCTGTGAATGGGATTACCTGCTCATAAGTTACATTCTCAGAATGTTTCTCGAAACAACGATGGAGATAACCGATGTGCGGTCTGATTTCAGAAACAATTTCACCGTCCGTTTTCACCTCAAGACGCAACACACCATGAGTACTGGGGTGCTGGGGCCCAATATTGAGGATCATTTGATCGCCCTGGACTACTCCCATCCCGCTTCTTCCTTCATTTTCGGTACAACGATTCCGTGATACGCTTCCTGCCCCTCGTAATCTTTTCTCAAAGGCCAGCCTTCCCAGTCATCCGGGCAGAGAATTCTGCGCAAATCACGGTGGCCTTCATAAATGATACCAAACATGTCATAAGTTTCACGCTCGAACCAGTCGCCGATCCGCCACAATTGTTCGATAGATGCCACTTTTGGATTTTCGCGGTCATGACTGATGATCACTTCAATTTTATGACGATGCTCCATAGAATGGAGGTTATAGCGGGTCTGCAGGGGACCATTTTCTCCCGTATCAATCCCGGTGATGCATTCCAATTGGTCGAAGCATAAGTTCGGATCATTTTTCATGAAGGTGGCCATCTCAAGCCACTGCTCCCCTTTGAGCTCTACCTGCTTTTCAGGCAAATCCTCATTGTCCACAACGGAACCGGGGAATTGCTGATTGATATATTCTTTTACTTCAGCGGGGGTCATGCAGATTTGCGAGTGAGCGGCCGCTCAGTTTGAATTTTTTCCTGTAATTTCAGGAGGCCTTCAATCAATGCTTCAGGACGCGGCGGACAACCGGGCACATACACATCTACCGGCACCACTAAATCCACGCCTTTGAGGACGTGGTAACCATACTGCCAGTAAGGGCCGCCGCTGGTGGCGCAACTGCCCATAGAAATCACATATTTGGGGTCGGCCATTTGTTCATATAATTTTTTAACGCGCAGGGCCATTTTCATAGTCACCGTTCCGGCGACGATCATCACATCGGCTTGGCGGGGCGATGAACGGGGCATCATACCGATACGTTCCAGATCGTGGCGGCTGGCGGCGGAGGCCATCATTTCGATCGCGCAGCAGGCCAATCCGAACTGGAAATACCAGGGCGACGTTGAACGGGCCCACCCCAGGAGTTTATCCAAGGATGCCACAATAACATTATCTTGAAATTTATTTTCTAAAACACCCATTAGGATTCCTGTGCAGTTTGTGTTTTTTCAATCAGGCTGGCATAGCGGCCGCGGCCGTACTTCACATTATATTTGACCCAATCTAAATCAGCCTTTTTCCAGACATAAGCCAAGCCAACCAGCAGAATAATCAGAAAAATGGCCATTTCAACAAAAGCCAGCATCCCCAGGTCGTTAAACACAACTGCCCAGGGGAATAAGAATACAACTTCTACATCAAATATCAGGAAAATAAGAGCGACCACATAAAAACGAATATTGAATTGCACCCAGGCAGATCCTTCCGATTCTTCACCGCATTCATAAGTGGCGAGTTTATCGGGGTTGGGATTGGATGGGGCAACCAGCTTCTGGATAAGCAGCGGTACATAGACCAGCACAATGCCCATGAAGATGAAGATAAATATGGTTCCGAAGTCGCGATACATTGATTTTTTGGCTCGATTAGAGTCGGCGAATTTAGAATTTATTTTTGAGCTCGGTCAAGGTAAACTTGACGATTTTTTGACACTTGGAGAGACATGGTTTACACATTGATAATTTAAGTTATCTATTT